>JACKDF010000009.1 GCA_020633655.1 Deferribacteres bacterium | reverse complement strand
GGCAAGGTTTCAACTCATTTTAATAACATTGGGAAATTATGGATCCACGAAAGTGACAACTCCCGTTTTACTGGGATAAAATGGATAAATGACGGTTTAAAAAATACGAAAACTTTACGAAGAATACGGATGGCAATCGCGTTCATCGAGGCGGGTAGTTCGAGGTAGGGTTGGATGATAAGTACAATACAAGTAATTTTCTGCTATTGTTAGCGGAAAAGATCTAACCACGAATTCCACCAATTACTCGAATTAAAGCAAGCAATTGATGGAATTTGAGTAATTGGTTGTTCCTTACTTTTTAGTTCCGGCATTGTTATGGTAGAGGGATGTATTAATTAACCTTTCGCAGAAAAGTTGTAAAATAACGACCAACTCAATGTTTAGTATTTAAATAATAGCTGAGCGAAGAAATACAAACTACGTCGCCAACTTTGCCACTCGTGGGCTGTGTTGGGAGAGACATAGAAATGCGCATTGATGCCAGCTGCTTTTATCGCATCGGTATTTTCTTTTGGATCACCACCAAAAGGTCCCCGACGATTATTTCTGCGGTGTTCAAGTTCGCGGCCGCCATAACTGACGAACACGAGTTTGATTTTCTCTTTAAATCCGGCTACATTGTTAACATCTTCCATGCTGATGCTGCCCCCGCTGAACAGACCAATATGAGAAAAAATATCGAGTTTCTTCAAAGTAATCAGTCTGGTTTCAAAGCCGCCCATGGAAAGGCCGGCCATGGCACGATGGGATTGGTCAGCGAGGGTGCGGAAATGGGTATCAATGTAAGGGATCAACTCATCGACGAGCACAGTTTGAAATGGGTTGATATCAAACGTTCTCAGGCCACCAAATCGGGTATCGTTGGTCATGCCATAGGTCATGACAATAATAAATGGCTTGGTTTTGCCCTCGGCAATCAGGTTGTCCATGATTAAATTTGTTTTCCCTTGATTGGGCCAGCCGTATTCATTTTCTCCCCAACCATGCTGCAGGTACAACACAGGATACAATTTTGTCTTGTCCATGTCATAACCGGGCGGCGTGTAAACAAAAGCTCGGCGTGAACTGTTTGTGCTTTTGGAAGGGAAATAGATTTCGCGCATCTGGCCGTGGGGGACGTTTTTGAGGGCAAAGAAGTCCTGATCTTTGGCCGGGATTTCAATTCCGCTACCCCAGCGCATGGCGCCATAATAATACAGGCTTCCGGGATCGGGTACTGCAGCGCCGTCAATCCAGAGCTGGTAATAATGGAATCCTTCGTCCTGAGGATTCGAGTCGCCCATCCAGACACCACTGGAATCTCTGCGCAGATCGTATTTTACACCACTCATATCGAGCTGGACTTTCATTGCTTCGGGTGCAGAAATACTAGCCCGAACCCGGCCTTCTGAATTGACCTGGGGATATTCTTTGCCAGGCTGATTGCTGACGGCAGGTTTGAAGTCTTCTATTGCAACAGGTTCAGCGGATTTCGTTTGCCCCAAACAAATGCCACCTGCCAACAGAATTGCTGGTAAAGCAAAAATTTTCATGCATTTCATTTGACAGCCTCCTGAAATTCGTTTGAATCCATTTTTTTATTGACTCATGTGGGGATCGTCAGTTCTTTTTTTATAATTTTCAGTTTGCCGGAACACTACCAATGCATTTGTTTTCCCTCAAGATCATAATACATCGGCCCTTGTAAGGTAAATGATTTTTCCAGCAACCTGGCGACTTTGACTGCCGACTCAGCCGGGGTGATCGGTGCAGCGCTAGTGCCCATGTCGGAGCTGAACCAACCGGGATGCACAGCAAGCACTTTGATTTTGTCTTCCAGCACATAATTCTGCAAAATACTGCTTGCCATATTTAATGCCGACTTAGACATGCAATAAGCGTATTCGCTTTTTCGCCAGGAATCCGTGATAGAACCGGCTTCGGAAGAAATATTGACTATTCGTTTTCCACCACCTTTTCGTACCAGCGGCAAAACGTATTTGACCACCCGCAATGGCCCAACAGCATTCACATCATAAGTCGCGCCATAGACCGAAAAATCAACCTGCTCGATGGGCACATTGTCCGCAGGAAAGAGTACAGCGGCGTTATTGATCAGCATATCAATGTAATCTGTCTCTTTTTCGATAGCTCGTATCGCTTTTTCAATGGAGGGCTCGTCAGCGACATCGCCGATGTGCAACTTCAGCTGATCAGCATATTCATTTTTCAACGAATGCAGTGCTTCATTTACACGACGGATAATGGCAAAAACTTCATGCCCCTGAGAAAGATAAATCTTTGTCAGCGAAAGACCCAGGCCTCGATTGGCGCCGGTGAGGAGTATTTTTTGTTTCATTGCTATTCCTTTGTTAAAAGTGCGACGCACTTTACATTTTTTATGCGATATAGTGACAATCGTATGTGTCAGCTGTCATGGTAAGTGCGTCGCACTTTGCTCCTGTCACTGTTTCCTGTTCTATTTTTCACTCTCGCTTGGCAAATACGCTCCATAAACCGCATCACGAAATTTTTTGTGCAAACCAACAGGATCGAAGGGAAAGAGCTGGACAAACAAGACGGCAGCAAGTTCATTCACCGGATCAACCCAAAACAACGTACTCGCAGCGCCATCCCAAAAGAATTCGCCGACAACCCCGTTTTTCTCTACAGAGGTCGCCGGAGGGCGCAGCCGTACGGCGAAATCGATTCCAAATCCAACCTGTCCTTTGCCCGGCAACCACGAACGCACTTTAATGCTATCCGACAACTGGTTTGTGGCCATCAACCGGATTGTTTCCGGTTTTACTATTCGAACACCTTCGAGCTCTCCTTCGTTGAGCAGCATACGTGCAAATCGCATATAATTGTCGATAGTTGCGGTAAGCCCCCAGCCACCCGGTGTATAAGGCCAGTAATTTGTATTGAATTTAAAGGCTTCCTCTTCTGGCTCCCTGGTTAATTCTCCGGTATCTTCATTACGTTTATAAACAACAGCAAGGTGAGTACGATCAGAGTCGGGCACAAAATACCGCGTTTTGGTCATGTGCAAGGGCTGCAGAACATGATCATTTAAATAATCTTTGTACGGAATCCCGGAGAACCGCTCCACCAGAAATGCCTGCACATCCACCGAGGGCCCGTAGGCCCATTGCTCGCCCGGGTGAAACCACAGGGGCACACTGCCGAGTTTTTCAGCCATTTGTGTGAGAGTGTTATTAAAGTTTGCCGGATCCGCCTCATTGAGCATTGGGCCAACAATTGGCAAATCCGTGCTGTTCGCCAGTCCTGAAGTGTGGCGTGTAAGATCGCGAATGGTCATCGGACGTTTTGGCTTCTGCAAAACCGGTTTTCCCGCTGCATCGACACCCGTGGCGACCATGGTTTGCGCAAATTCCGGCGCATATTTTGAAACCGGATCATCCAGCTGAAAAGCGCCTTTTTCATACAAAGTCATCAAGGCCACACCTGTAATTGGTTTGGTCATGGAGAAAATCTGTATGATCGTATTGCGTGACATTGGAACTTTTGCCTCGCGATCCGCAAATCCAAAGGCGTTGAAATAGACTTCTTTGTTTTTTTCGAAGATTAATGCGGATACCCCCGCAATAGTGCCACTTTCGACGAAACCTGCCAAAGTTGAATCGATACGAGATTTTGCGGCGGAATCGATGACTTGTGCAGTATCGTTCGTTGAATTTGAACATGAAAGAAAAAGCAGCCCCGCCACACAAATTGCATTTATGTACCGATACATCGTTCTTCCTCCGATTGTATTCAAAACAGACTTATTGGGGTAATTTTAAAAGAGGCATAAAATCGCTGATCATGGTATTCATCAGGCTATCAATGCGTTTGTCAAATATTTGTGCGCCTTCATTATTCTCATACCAATCGACAATTTCCCTGGCGCCCTGGCGGAAGGGAATCTGGCAGTTAAACTCAGGCACAAACTTTTTAATTTTTGCATTATCGAAAATCATGCTGTGGGTTTTATCGCCCAACAAACCATCGCCAATTTCTTTGTCATAGCGTGCAATCACCGCTGAGGGCACGTGGACCAAATGGGGTTCAACACCCATTTCTTCAGCCAAAATTTTGTAGATGGTGTTCCAGGAAAGCCACTCCTCCGAGGTGATATGGAAGGCTTCATTAATCGTAGCCGGATTGCCCAACAATCCGATGAGGCCCACAGCAAAATCCCTGTGATGAGTCAGCGTCCAGATCGAGGTACCGTCGCCGTGGACGACAACCGGCAAGCCATTTTTCATGCGCTTAAGTGCGGTATATCCGCCTGTAATTGGGAGCAAGGTTTTATCGTAGGTGTGAGATGGCCGAACGATGGTACAGGGGAATCCGCTCTTTCTGAATTCGTCCCGCAGAAGATTTTCACAGGCGATTTTATTTCGTGAATATTCCCAAAAGGGATTGTCGAGGGGTGTGTCTTCCGTAATAGGAAGTTTTTCCGGCGGGGTCTGGTAAATGGAGGCAGAACTGATGAAGACGTATTGTTTGGTTTTGCCAGCAAATAGCTGCACGGCATTTCGAATGTGGTGTGGCTCAAAGGAAATCCAATCGACGACGGCATCGAATTCTTCATCCCCAAGCGCCTTTTGCGCTTCCTCTAAATTTCGAATATCGGCGATAATCGTTTTCGCACCTTCGACTTTGCGGATTCCGACGCTTTTGCCGCGGTTTAAATGATACAAATCCATCCCGCGAGAGATGGCCAGTTCGGAACAAGCGGAACTGATAATGCCGGTTCCACCGATGAAGAGGATTTTCATTTTGATTTACTTCTCTATTTTTTGATTTTCTAACGCCTTGCTCTGTCTCAATTTGGAAGCACAGATGAAAAATTATCCAACAGCAGCCCATTGTTATAATTCTTGTGTTTCATTTGTAGTCTTTCCAAAAAATAGGGTTGGGAAGATAGATTGAACCCTCATTCTTTTCATTAAGTGCCTTGTCACGAACAACAAAAACAAAGGAAAATATAGCAGACCTAGTTAACTGCAATAGGCGTTTAAGATGGCTAAGGAAGTCGCTCTCTTTAATAAATACAATCTTTTCCATTAAATCGTATGATTGATAGATATCGCTAAGGTTATCTGTTTTATGGATAACAACAAATTCATGTTCCAAGTCATTTCTTAGCTGTTTAAGGAAACTCCACTCACCGCCTTTCTTGTCATTCAAATCCGTCGCAATACTATACAACGCCAAGAGTCCTGGGCTTTTAATAGTATTGAATTTTTCTCTCCGGTTATACCTGTCGAGTTGCCAGAAGCTCTGAAAATAAACTTTTCCAGTAGGTGGATACAAATCAAACAATTCGCATATAGCAATACCTATTTTATCTAATATTCCAAAGCACGACCTAAAAGCTGTTCTTAGTTTTTCAACACCTATTCCCAATAACTCATCATTAAAAAGTTCAGAGAAACATGAGTCATGAAGTAGCTCATAATCTTCATCTTTATTCAGATAATCAAAATACAAATATCTGGCAAATGAAAATTCCGATTTGAGTCGATTAAGTACCATTTCCATTGGAATAACAAAGTCTCCTGTCACACCGTCTACGGTAGGTATTGTCAAATTGTCTCTAGAACTTCCTGCACAAGCACAATACACCCCGTGCTCAGACAAACTCAAATTATTATTTAAACAAAACTTTCGGTAGGTATTAAGCGCCTCATATTCATCTTTAGTTTTCTCTGAGTCATGCAAATCAAACTCGATACCAGCAACACTACATGCTTTATCAATTTTATTTTGATGGAAAGCAACTTGCTTTCTGTAATAATCTAGCCATATTGGCGGGATTGCCTTAGATGAAAGCACATTTTCATATCCCTTTTTTATCTGCTCCAACATCTGTATTGAAAATGTGTTTGAAACCTGATTAAGCATAATAAGTGCAGCAGATCTATTTACCCAAGATTGGGGAATATCAAGGTTAAATGAATTTACAAGATCGTAGCACTCCATAGCTTCTGTAATGCGAAACTGTAGTTTTAATGAATTTCCCAGGTTGACAATATAGGTAGGCGCAATTTGACCGGCGTTATTATCATTAAATGATTTTATTGCTTTCCAAATATCGCCTTTTAAATCAATAAGTTGTTCTATTGTAGAAAAAGTATGACCAAATGGATTTTTCATATCAATCAAATTTGATTTGGCATTACTCAAGTTATAAAAAAATGCATCATCTCCAATCTGTTCAATTATTTCGTACTTGTTATCATTTAGAATATTTAGGCCCTTTCGAGTTGAAGTATCACAGGGCCTCATATGTCCCACATCAATAAAGATGCTAGCGATATTCGACATTATCTTAAAAAACGTAGCATTTTTATCAGTACTTTCATTTACTTGTTGATACAGAAGATCAGCGCCATTTATTGCTATATCAAACTGTCCTAAGCCTACCGCATCGGAAAGCCTGGTGAGCTCTTTTGCTATATTTTCTACTTCCATGACAATTCCAGTTGAGATTTATACGGCTAGGGGTGGAAAGCTGCTGCTTATTTATGTATCTAGGAGTGGAAGCTTGACTTATTTCATCTTTATTTTTGCAAAAATATAAAATTAAAGCAAGATAAAAATAGCAGGTTAATGTATGATATCCCGCTATCAACTGAACCGCATCATGGCACAGTGATACATTGTGCACGCTGTTGCATCAACCAAACCATATTAATAGTTGAGCCACGCAAAACAACAAGTTGGATTTAATGCCAAGACGTAAAGACGCAAAGCATCTTATTATAAATCTCCGCGGGACTCTGTGCCCCGGCGACTCGGCGTTTTTAAAATTCCATTTATTTGGCTAGTAATTCGGACTTTACCTTAAACAGAGCAAAAATCTTCCGATCCACATTCACTTTTGCACTATTCGTTTAGAGTTGAGTTCAAATAATGCACCTCATCATTTTAACAATGCGTTGTATTCTTTTAATTTGGTTATTAGAAATAGTTCGGACAGGAAGGGAAGGAGAAAAGGTCAAGGGATGGCAGGCATCAAGCGTATTTTCGAATATAAACATCCACCTGCATTTTGCGCCGGGTATTATCCGAGCTCAGGTAGCGAATTTTGTCGAAGATGGGCCCCTCCGGCGTGCAACTTCGAATTTGGGGGTGGATTCGTCTTTTTGATTCTGATTTAGATTATCACCGTGATTCGAAGGGTGTCTAACTACAAAATAGATTTTACTGATCGAATATTATTGCGCAACCATTCATTGACAAGCACCTGGATTTCTACATTTTTTGCCTGTGCATGCTTCCGGAGAAACTCCTCAATATCTTTTTCTAAATAGATAGGCAAGTTGAACTTTGCATCAGGATTGTAGAATTTACCTCGCTCACCTTTAGAAAAATCATATTCATTTTTCATATGTTATATAGCCTCGTATTGTTTTATTTCATTCTTTATTGTTTTTCGTGCAGAAATTATTCGAATATTCGATTCATTTGTACTTATTTCTCGAAATGTATGTATTACAACCAATACATTATTACTATGATCTTTCCCAATGGATACCCATCGATCTTCCGTGGCGCTATGTTCATCGTCAAATATTGATATTGAAAATGGATCCGAAAATATCTCCGTTGCGCTTTCGAAATTTATTTTATGTTTTTGCAGATTTTGTTGTGCTTTGTGCGGATCCCATTCAAAATTATAATTCAATTGAATTTATCCTATATAAACAGTGGCTTCTAATCTTAAAGTTTGGTACTTGGTGACTTCTAAATTTAGGGTATTACTACTCTGAATCAATTAAAATATTTTGCTCTTTTTATCTGTATATTTGCAACTGTTCAAATTGGTTAGGAAACCGGAGATTTAGACGGGACCAACCTCAGGAATACTTCCTGATATAATCATCCACCTGCATTTTTCTGCGGGTATTATCCGAGCTCATGTAGCGAATTTTCCCAAACACCGGACGTTCGGGCCCCCAGGCACGGTCGTAGCGGCCAAGTACCCAAAATATCCCGCTGTAGGAATTGGGATCACGGCCATCCAATGCATATTTGTTGTTCAGTTCGATCATCACAGCAAGGGCTTCTCGGGGTGAAGACGTCCATTCAAGGATTTTCTTCCCCCATAACATGCGCAAATAATTATGAATCCGGCCTTCGCGTAGGAGTTGCACCTGGGCTGCATTCCACAGGGCATCGTGGGTTTGCGCTTGTTCAAAATCCTGCAACGTATAAACATACGGCCGTGCGTCCTGTTCGTGCTCAGCCAGTGTGGTGAGCGCCCAGTGGGGGAGGGACTCATAAGCGGCATATTTTGAATTGTTGGTGCACATATTAAATCCAAGCTCGCGCCAGGTTATCAGTTCATCCAGAAAAGCCTCCGCTGCCGCGCTCATTCCCCACCACCCCTCGCGATTGCCGCGTGTGGTGGGTGCCAGCATCTCCGGCGACCAGTTTTCACCCATTGCAACGCTTTGAAAAATTTCGTGCACACTGATGTGCCCGAAATGCAAATAAGGAGACAAACCACTCGTGACTTCGGTCTGAACCTGATTGCGCAATTCAGAATATTTGGCTAAGCGACTATCGAGAAAACGCTGAAGGGTCGAAGATGCTTCGAGTGCCCCGCCCAGTTCATCCACTGTCACCACGGAGTGGTCGATTGGCAGATTTTGTAAGTGCTGTGCATTCTTTTGAAAGCTGTGCAAATCCGCTTGCGGCCATCGCCTCGTTATAGAAGCTTCAAGGTTGTAAGGCGACGGGATATACCGCCCATCCAAAGGATCCGCCTCCGGGAAATCGCCGAGATGCTGCGCCAAGTTTTTTTGAATATAACGACGGAAGGCGTATGCTGTCGGAAAGACTTCTGCACAGGAACGCATTGGCAACAGGCCATTGGAATCGACTTTTTCCATTCGGACAGGAACCTGCTGCGCCGCTGCATTTATCATTGCGGGGAGCATAAATGCGGGGAAATCATCCGTAATGACGACACATGCCCTTGAAGCCAGGGACGCCAGCAATCCTTTGCCAGCACCAGCTTCGGGTTCAATATAGGGATAATAAGTGACTGGTTTGTGCGCCAGTGCCTGCTGGTTGGCCACCATGCCATCGATGATAAACTTGTGCAAACGATCGCTGGCCCACGGGTATCCGCAAC
Source organism: Deferribacteres bacterium (assembly GCA_020633655.1). Lineage (GTDB taxonomy): Bacteria > Zhuqueibacterota > Zhuqueibacteria > Zhuqueibacterales > Geothermadaptataceae > Bioreactorimicrobium. Next base: position 246,762 of record JACKDF010000009.1, on the reverse strand, counting down.
GCAAAGCCTCCAGGATGACGAGGGGTTTTTGCAGTAAATCGGCATAATCCGCGGCATGTTGCAGACTGTAATTCCACGTGGTGCGTCTATTGGCGATCATCCAGTAGAGTACGTAATCGCCCTCAAAATTGAGGCTGTTTTTATTGCACAGTGTTATTCGGTTAACAGGAATCTTCATGCGTTTTTCAAATAAATTTTGTAAGGATTTTCAGATTTTATCCACAGTGTTGCTGGTGGAACGGTTGTTCCGACCGCAAGCTCAGGAACCGGGATGATGCTCAGATACCATGCGAAACCTGATCTTTTCCAAGGGCAAATTGAGCATGTTATGGCTGAATTTGTTGGCGAAGTTCCCGAAGTTGCTCACGGAACTCGGATAAACTCTCCAACACAATAGTGCGACTGGATGAAAGTTTGTTTTTGTAGGCTTTCGCAGCCTGGCCTCCAACGATGATCGTGGTTTTATCATGAAGCAAACCGGAAAGTTTTTGAATTTCGTCCGCCATAAAAGGATCATCCACCGGGTATATAAGGCTTAGCAGAATCGCCCGCGCTTTTTTCTCCAGCGCTGCCAGCGCAATTTCCTGTACCGGCAAATCAGTGCCCAAATACACAGTATTCCATCCCTCGGACATTGCCGTCATCGAAGCCATTAAGGCACCGATTTCATGCAGTTGCCCCGCCGGGGTGGCGACTATTGCTGCCGGAGAAAAACCGGCGCTATCGTCTGCAGACCGAAGATGGGCCAGGAACCACTTGACGACCGCTGTAGCCAGGTGTTCATGGGCAATGCGAAAAGACCCGTTTTGCCAATTTTCGCCAACCTTCATCATAAATGGAGCGATTAGTTTATCCATCAGGTCCGGAAGGCTCAAGTGAACGGATGCCTGCAGTAAAATTTTCCTTAATTCCCGATCGTTGAACCGTTCGACACATTGCAGGGATTTATGCAAGAATTCTTCTGCCCCAGCCCAATTTGTTCGCTGTGACAAGACCTCCACACCGCCAATTGGTGTTTTGTCTGTCGATAACCGGGAAGTGATGTCCCGTAGTTCCACAATGGACAAATGCGCAATCCGACTGATATTGTGCCCTGCTGCAGTGGCGACACGCAGCAAACGCAACTTCTCGATATCCTGAGCGGAGTAAAGACGGCGGTTTGTCTCCGTGCGTTTGGGATTTACAGCCGTGTAACGTCGCTCCCACATGCGGATGATATGTTGACTCAAGCCAGACTGCTCCGCAACGACGCGAATTGTATAAGCATGTTCTTTTTGCATGGGAGATTATAAGAAATTGTCTAAAAATTGTCAATATTTAATTAGACAGACCAATTGTCAATTTAATGACATCAAATCGTTAAAGCAGGATAGAGACAATTTAATTAGTAACCATCCGGAAATGCTTTTTTTTCGTCATTATGCTTCGCGGAACTTCATTTTAAAATGTTTTTTCAGAGCCAAAAGCCGGTGAAGCAAAATCCATTTATTTTTGAGGCTAATTGAAGTGGATTCCGGTTAAAAATTTGCCGGAATTGACCTATTAAATTATCCAAAATTTTACTAACCTGATTTTTTCATGTATTCATAGAATTAAGGATGGACAGAGGATATCATCTGCCTAATCCAGGGTCGTACCTCTGCAACCAGGATGAAAATTAATCCAGTAGAAAAACATTGACATTATTTAGACAAAAAGATATATTTGTCGAAAATTAGTCTCTATTCTCAAAGTGAGGTGTCATGGATCAGCCACTTAAACCACGAATCGTTATCAGCACATGCATTGAACACGAAGCATGCCGGTTCAACGGTCAGATCATCGCCGATGAATTTATTCGTAATTTGCGGGATCTGGTTGAATTTATCCCGGTTTGTCCTGAGGTTGAATTGGGACTTGGCACACCACGGGAACCCATTCGCATCGTGTCGAAAGCGGGAGATTTCAGACTTATTCAGCCAGCTACGAACTCGGATTTAACAAAACCAATGCATGAGTTTTCGCAAAAATTTTTGACAACCTTAACACAAATTGATGGTTTTATTCTGAAAAGCCGCAGTCCCTCCTGCGGACCGAAAGACGTCCGTGTCTACTCCGAAAAAGGCCAACCAATGGCCAACAGCATTGGTTTTTTCGCCAAGGCTGTTCTGGATAAATTCCCCCATCTTGCAGTGGAAGAGGAAGGACGGCTACGCAATTTCCGAATTCGTGAACATTTTCTCACACGTATTTTTGCTGTCGCCCGCTTCAGACAGGTGAAAAATTCCGGTTCAATGAAGGAGCTGGTCTCGTTTCAGGCAAAAAACAAATTCATTTTCATGGCATATAATCAAAAAGCGATGCGGCGTCTGGGCCAAATTGCGGCAAATTCAGAGAAAAAAACCTTTTCGACGGTAACAGAGGAGTACGAAGTCGAGCTGGCACGCGTGTTCAGCCGTATTCCCCATGTCGGCTCCCACATCAATGTCCTGTTGCATGGATTTGGTTATTTCTCCAAGAATTTAAATGCAGAGGAAAAAGCCTGGTTTCTCGATGCACTGGAAAAATACCGTCAGAAGAAATTGCCTTTATCAGCATTGCTCAGCGTTTTACGCGCCTGGATCGCACGCTTTAACGAGCATTACTTAGCACAGCAAGCTTATTTTGAACCTTATCCGGAGTCGCTTAGAGAAATTCGTGATTCAGGCAAAGGGCGCGACTTGTGAAGAATCAGGACTAATCACAAGACTTATACTAAATCACTCATCCTGCTTTATTCATAAACTCCATGATTGGGGGCTGAGTCAAAACATGATTTAATGGCCGTAACGCGACATTTATGTCGCTCATTTTTGAGTCTAAACTTACGACATAAATGTTGCGTTACATGTTTTGACACAGCCCCCATCGTACACGTTCAGCATTGTTTGAATAAAGCGGGTTATAACAGATAGAATTCACAATTACAAAACCTAATAGAGAAAAATGAAAAAATCAATTTTACTCATATCACTTCTCCTAACTCTGGCCGGGGAATTATTCGCGCAAAATAACGGCGTTATCGTCGGGCATGTGAAAGATGCAAAGACGCAGGAACACCTGATCGGTGTGAATGTCTCAATTCCGGGAACATTGCGTGGTGTATCGACAGATACTTCCGGGAACTTTCGCATCGACAAGCTGCAGCCGGGCACATATCGCCTGCAATTCAGTTACATTGGCTACGAAGTATTATTAAAAACGGACATCATTGTCAACCTGAGCAGCCCGGCAACTGTCAATGTCAGCCTCGTGCCTTCGACAGTTGCTGGTGAAACGATCACAGTAACTGCAGGATATTTCACTCAGGCTAATCTTGCACCTGTCAGCACAACGCTGCTCTCCCGCGAAGAAATTCGTCGCTTCCCCGGTGGTTTTGAGGATGTCGTTCGAACGGCAGCAACGCTGCCCGGTGTGGCCGTCATCAATGATGGCGGGAGAAATGATTTGCTGGTGCGTGGCGGCGGGCCCTCGGAGAATCTTTATCTCATCAACGGACTTGAGGTGCCGAATATTAATCATTTTGGGAATCAGGGACTAAGCAGTGGTACGCTGAGCTTTCTCAACCTGGATTTCGTTGAAAACATGGAATTTTCCACGGGTGGTTTCGCTGTAAAATACGGTGACAAAATGTCGTCGGTGCTGTCCATCGACACACGTCCGGGAAGAAATGACAGGCTCGGTGGAAAAGCGACTATTTCAGCCACCCAATTTGGCCTCAACCTCGAAGGCCCTATCAGAAATAAAGGCAGTTATTTGTTCTCTGCACGGCGGAGTTACCTTGATATCATCTTCAAAGCCCTGGGCTTGCCATTCGTGCCTGTTTACACAGATTACAATTTTTTCGCCCATTACGATCTGAGCCCGACTTCGCAGCTGAGTCTTATGTCACTTTTAGCAGTAGATCGCGTTGATCGTGACCAATCGACACTGGAAAACAGAGTGACCAATGCGGGCATTATGGGCAACGAGCAGGACCAATTTATCAGTGGCATTAAGTATCGCAGGTTATTTTCAGAGGGGTTTGTGGATTTCATTGCAGGAAATAACAACAATGCTTATCGCTTTCGACAGATCGATTCCACCGAACAGGAATATTTCCGCAGCAAGGCGACGGAAAATGAATTCACGCTGAAAGTCGATAGTTATTTCCGTTTATCGGAGGCAAATGGACTGTCCGCAGGTCTTGGCCTTAAACGGGTCGGCAATGAGAATACGACAACTTTTGCGGATACAATCTACGACCGCAACGGCAGGCAGGTTCCTCTCGAACTCCTTCATTTACCCAACACCATCGCAGTGGATACAGCAGATTATAAATTGTCCTCCTACCTGGAAATAGAACGCAAGTTTGCCAACAAATTTGAAGTGCACCTGGGGTTGCGAGGCGACTATTATAATTTTATTGAAGAAAAATTTCACACAACGGCACGATTTTCAGCAATTGCGCATTTGAGCACTACAACCAAATTCAAAACCAGCATCGGGCGTTATGAACAGGCCCCTTCCTATGTGTGGGTGCTCAATCCCGTGAACCGCCAGCTCAAACCGCTGCGAAATGATATGCTTGTTGCCGGAATCAATCACCTGCTCATGGAAGACACGAACTTGTCTTTCGAGACTTATTTTAAAAAGTACAGCAACCTACCCACGGGCGCTACTCCGGAGCTTTCCTACCTTATTTTGACGAACACTGGTGTTGGTTATGGTGGGCGTGAAGACAACTTTCAATCTTTTGGTTATATCCCTTTGGTCTCGGAAGGCGAAGGACAAGCTTATGGTTTTGAACTGCAATTGCAGAAAAAGCTATCGGAAACACCGCTCTACGGTCAGATCAGTCTGGCTTACAGTAAAAGTGAATATACCGCCCGAAACGGAGAAACTTATCCCGGCCAATACGATCAGCGATTTATTTTGAATATTTCAGGAGGTTATAAATTTGGAGCGAATTGGGAAGTAAGCGGCAAATTTCGTTTTTATACGGGTTCTCCCTACACACATGTTTATCTACCTGAAGAAAACAATGGGCTCATTCAAAACTTGCCACAAGACTATCTGCAATCCAGACTTGATCCTGGGCATGTTCTCGATCTGCGCATCGATAGACGTTTCAACTTTGCGAAATGGACACTCATCGCCTTTACGGATGTGCAGAATGTCTATAACAACCTGTTGCCCCGAAAGCCGCAATACGATTTCTGGGCACGAAAGATTGTCGACAAAGCTGAGCTTGGAATTTTGCCATCAATCGGTGTAAGTGTAGAATTTTGATGCGAAAATAAACCCAGTCGATTGAATAATCGTTGCAAACGCGTATAACAGCTTTTTTGAGGAGAAATAAAACTCAATAGCGCCACCACGGCAATCAGACTAGGAAGATGCTCCCTGCACTATGGCAAAAAAATTGTGCAGGATTTTCACGCTGTCGGGTGTTTCCCGCACCTGTTGCAACATGAGCTCCACATCCTCACCTTGCTTGCGTAAATGCTTTTCAGATTGACGAATATATTCCCGGGTAACGATGGAGGTATATTCCGGATGGAATTGCACACCCCACGTTATTTCACCAAAACGAAATGCCTGGTGTGAATCGAGGGCGCTGGAAGCCAGGCAGATCGCTCGTGGTGGCAATTCAAGCACCGATTGTGCATGGGAAACATGTGCCTCGAAGGTGCTCGGTAATTCATCAAACAAAGCGTCCTTTTCTTCGAAATTTTTCCGTTCGATGGCTACAGTTCCAAACTCCAGCCCATTTGGATTATAACCGACTCTTCCCCCGAGCGCAGAAGCCAGTAATTGATGCCCAAAACACACACCCAACAATGGGATTTTCGCAGAGACGGCCGCTCGTACCCAGTCAGCTACATATTCAATCCAATCTGCTCTCTCGGTAACCATGGCATGGGAACCGGAAAGAATCGCACCAGCAATGGTATGATGATCAGGTAGTTTTTCCCCTTCGTAAACTCGGATCGAAGTGCATGACAACGGATCCACACCCATTCCGGCAATCAACCAATCGTCAAAATCGCCATGATGATCGTATAGTTCAGAATATGTTTTTCCACATTGAACGATAAGAATGTTTTTCTGGTTTTTCATTGGTATCCCAAATAAGGATTATGCAGCTCAAAGCGAGTATAATAAATATTCAAATCGCAAACAACATCCATTCGGACGTTAATTTCAACGAATATTTCTTAAAATAAAAGAGGGCTTTTTGCGCATAATATTTAAAAGTGGATATTTATAATTGAAGTATAATTTCAGGTGAAAAATCTAAAAATTCGAATACCTTGGCTGGTCAGGGAGGTCAGCACAACTTTTCAAATGCTGGAAAATGAGGCGCAGATGAAAAGAAATCAGCATTCACCTTAGCACACAAACGAAAAGCTTCACCAGCATTTTTGCAAAATAAACAAGAAGCAGGAGTATTGAACATGCATCATGGAAGAATCACGAAAATACTGCTAATTCCCGCATTATTTCTTATTATTTCCACCTCACTTTGCGCTCAACTTCCTCCCGGGAAAACCTATAAAATCGCGGTTCTCCCTTTTGCCACAGACATCGCAGGCCAGGATGCCTTAAAACCTGCGTACGCCATGTTGCAAGGTCTTAAACGCAATAGCCAGCTTATGCCCGTTGACATGCAAACCGTGCTCAATGCGCTCTCCGATCAGCGAATCGGCCAAACCAATTGCAGTGATATCACTTGTGCGCGAAAGCTTGGGTATGCCTTGCGCTCGCATTTCATTGTACATGGACAAATAAACTCCACCTATAGCGGTTACTTTGTCACAATTCAGGCAACACACACAAAATCCGGCAAAGTTTTAAACCGCGTATCGAAAAACGTTCCCGGTTCTATTGACGACCTCTCCGCCGCCATGAACAAAATGGCCGACTTGCTCATACGTACAAGCTCCGCACCGCTTGCAAACAATACAACTCGAACGAGCACGACATTCAGCAAAAAATCCAGCAAGAAAAAATGGGCTCTGGTTGGTCTTGCCCTGGCCGGTGGTGTAGGTGTTGGCATATTGACAACGCAAGGCGGAGACAATCCCCCTGAGGATCAGCCACCAACTCCGACTCAGCTTCCCGGACCACCGCCACTTTCGGGTGGGAACTAAATCCCTGCCATTGCTATGAATACCTGATTTTATAGATTGAATTCCTGCAAGGAACTAAAAATGAGAATACCACATAAATTCATTTATTTTTTATCACTCGTTTTGCTGCCATTGAGCCAGACATTTTCCCAGGACAAGCCACAAATTGTGGAACACGTCTTCCTGCTGAATGGCAAACTAACGCACAAAGCCAGTATCGGTGATGTGACCATCGAATTGAAATTCGACCGGAGCATGAATACCGACATCGATCCGGATATCGATTATAGCCTGACAACTGCTGAATTTAACCTTTCTCTTCCCGCACGGGGGGCCTGGGAAAGCGATACGCTATGGCAGGGTGAGTTTACCATCAGCAGCAATCTGCCTAGCAGCGGTGACGGTGTCTATTTTTTCCGCATCTCCGGGGCAACTTCCGCTGAGGATGTGGTCATGGATACCACAATTTCCGAGACCACGCTGGAAATCTGTAGACCGGAAGTGGTTTTTGATAAAATGGAAATCGATCTTGGCCGGTTTGTCGCCGGAAATGTTACACCGGTTCCCCTGCGAATCTCCAATCCCGGCTGCGACTCTCTCATCATTGAAAGCATGACGATACCGGCACCTTTTACTTTATCAAAAATTGTCCATAATCAGGCTATTCAAAGCAACAGCTCAATCATCATTAATATTGGAATTGATACCAAACTCCGCTCCTATTTTGAGGGACAGGTTACGATCACCATACCGCAATTGCGTCCAAGTATTTACACCATTCCGGTCACTGGTACATCCCACGGTGCAAAAATAAGCATAACTCCGGATACGCTGCGATTTGGCAATGTTGAGCTTGGGGGAGATTCAACCCAACTCATTCACATTGAAAATATTCCGGCCGAGGATCCGGCACTTAGCGATACACTTTATATTTTCTCAGAATCCAGCACAGATCCAACGGTTTTTTCGGTTAATTCGGTTCAAAGAAATATTGCACCCGGTGGCTCTACAACAGTTGCTGTAAAATTCAAACCGACAAAAGTGCTTAATTATCTCGGTAATTATATTCGCCTGCAGAATTCGGATGCGACACAAAAAGACGCAAAAGTTGTGGTTCTGGGCCGAGGTATTGATAACGATCCGCCGCCGCAAATTCCCGGTCTTTCCATCAACTGGTCGGGCGTCTATCCCGGCTACACCAATGCGGACAGTATTCGCATTTGCTGGCAACCCATCACCGACAGTGGTGGCAGTGGCATAGCAGAAATTCGCTGGAAACTCGATACGCTGAATGTTGCACCAGACAAAGTTGACGATCTTGGAATTGGCGGTGGCATTCGAAAAATCACCGATTCCACGACCTGTGTTTACCTGCCGTTTCGCTACCGCTCGAATCCTGGACAACGCCTACCCGATGGCCGTTATTATGGTTATTTTTGGTTTGTTGATGGTGCGGGAAACTCCGGTTTTTTTGATCCGGTTTTTAAAACAATAACCTACGATGTTACCGTACCGGGTGTACCTGATTCCATTGATCGCTCTATTGCGCCAACGAGCTGGTTTGGTCGCACAAATCCCTTTAAGCTCACATTCTGGCTGCCAAAAACAAAACGAACAGGACACAACGATGTTTCGGTTGTCCGGTGGAAATATGGCACGCGGCCTGGTTCGGTTGCCGATTTCGATGTAAGCCGGGATCTTGGCGTGCACGCTGATACGGTCACGGTACAAATTCCGTTTAATACAATCGAATGTGGCAAAGGCAATCTTTATGTGTGGCTGGTGGATTCCACTGGCAACTCGAGTATCAGCAACCTGGCTGGAATTCCCTACCAATTCGACGGATGTTCGCCGCATATAACTCGTCTTCGACCACACGGAAATCTTATCGGAACAGTGGGGGTGGCCTATCAGGACACGGTACTAATCACAGATGAAACGGATATATCCGAGGCAACAGTATACTACCGGTTTGGAGGTGCACAAGCAGAAGAACCACCGGCTCAGGCACATCGCATCGATGATTCTGACTTGTTTGTTGTCACTATTCCCCAAGGCGCCATGACACGCCGCGGCCTTGAATATCGTGTGGTTGCAGCAGATCAATTTGGCCAGATTGCTTACGGTCCAACAGAAACTTTGGACTGTTCCATCGATAATGAAGAAACCTGGTTTCCTGTTCGCACGCGCATTGCCGAACCCGACGACCGGCCTATCGATAATTCAGGCAACCCGGTACCATTGAAGTCGGGTGAAGAGTTGACGAATTATCAGATGTTTTCTGTGCCGTATTCCCTCGACAATCCCAAGATTGCTGCAGTTTTAGGAGATGATTTAGGCGAATACAATGACACCCAATGGCGTTTCTTCGACTATATTTCCGGCCATGAAGGCAGTCCCTGGGTTGAAGGTTATTCAGCAAGAGATTTTATACCCGGTCGTTCTTATTTTATTATTACCCGCAAAGAAAATATTGTTCCCGGAGCCGGTCCGGGCACAACCGTCCGCACGATTTGCCCTGACACGATCGCTCTAAATGTTGGATGGAACTTTATTGCATCGCCATTTGCATTCCCGGTTCATAAAAGTTCGCTCAATTTGATCAATTCGAATTCCATCCTTACTTTGCGTTCTTACGCAGCTGGTTGGGATATCACGGATGTTTTACAACCGTGGCAAGGCTATGCCCTTTACGTCACCGCCGAAAATACGAATGCGCCCATTTATCTCGTATTTCAACCCATGGCAACGGAAAGCCATGCGCAAAAAACTGCAGCTTTGGTGACCCGCTACAACGAGGGCGAATGGGCATTAAAAATTGCTGCAACCGCGGGAAATTATACAGATCAACACAATTGGGCAGGATTATTGGGCAATGCATCCAATACTGTTGACGCTTTTGATATGGCAGAGCCGCCAGCCATAGGCAACTATGTCTCCGTTTCCTTCCCGCACAGCGAATGGCAGCAACCTGCAGAAAGCTTCTGTGCAGACATGCGCGACATGCAAGAGCCAAATCAGATATGGACCTTGGCCATACAATCAAACATTCCCGGGCAATCCATCGAGTTGAATTTTGATCGCACAGGAAATTTTGATAACAGTAAAAACCTGTATCTTGTGGATGAAGACGCTGGTCTCAAGCTCAATTTAGGTGAATACCAGCAATACACTTTGCCTGCTCAGAATGCAAGAACCCCCAAATTGCTGAAAATCATTAGCGGAACAATGGAATTTGTTGCCGAAAACACGGCGAACGTGGCAGATGTGCCAAATGAATTTCATTTAGCACAGAATTATCCCAATCCCTTCAATCCGGAAACGCATATCCGGTTTAGCATGCCGCAAAACGAACACGTGCACATAGTAGTCTTCGATCAATTAGGTCGATTAGTACGAACATTAGTGCAAGGTGAGATGGCGGCAGGCTACCACGATTTAACGTGGGATGGAATGAACGAGGCAGGCCAGCGTATGGCCTCAGGACTATATTTTCTGCAGATGCGCTCCGGGTCATTTTTACAAACCCGAAAAATGGTCATTTTGAAGTGAAGTAATTTCCAATAATCAACACTCAATTTACAATTTCCAAGCCTAAAAAATTTGAATATTGAAAATTGTTTGTTGATCATTGAGTGTTGAATTTAAAGGATCACCATAACGGAATTCTCCAAAAGGAACTCGAATTCGCCAAGATGAGCATCATTTCACCAGAATTCAGGCTCTTAATTTGGAGATGAGCGCCTTCAGAAGTGTGGTCAATCCGGGTTCGCAGAGAAATATTTGACCGAGTCCAATTGACCATCATTTTGTGCTGGAGTTATATTCAGGACAGAACAAATGAGATCGTAGATATGGACGTTTTGAAATGAAGAAACCTGCATATCTTTCTGAAATGCTGGACCCGATGCCAGAAAAATTCCGTGCATGCGTTTATCCATATTGTCGTAACCGTGTGCACCCCCGAATTTTTTATATTGCCTGCGGCGTTGCGCCCGGGCTTTTGTCATAACCTCCCACCCAGTATCCGCAATAAGCACCAGGGGATGAATACGTGCATTATTTTGAAAATGAAAGCGTGCCGGGATATCTTCTTTTTTGAAAACATGCAGGTTCGGGTGTGCATTGTACAATTTATCATACAGAACATCCCGCTTGCCATCTTTTGGCAATACTGTACTCACAATGTACCAATCTGCATAGCTCACATCATTAAGATCAATGTAATCATCGATTTCAATAATTCGGTCGGTACTGGTCTCAGCCATTCCGTGGTCACTAACGACAACAAGATTTACCTCTTGCGGCACCCGTTTTAAACCATCACCGAGGTAACCAATGAGACTATCCATTCGACTGATACCCTGAACGATCTCCGGAGAATCCGGACCGTACCGGTGCCCAAGATGATCAATAAAACTGAAATAAAGCGTTATGAAACGTGGTCGTTTGCTCTCGGGATAAGCCAGCCAGGAAAGCACGGAATCGATTCGGGTTTTATCGGGAATGTCGTCGTCATATTTTTTGTACATCGAAGGGTGCAACCCATCGATAGCTGTCTCCGAACCAGCCCAGAAAAAAGAAGCAGCCCGCAAGCCCTGCTTCTCCGCTGTGTTCCAAAGCGGCTCACCACCCCACCAGACAGGATTGAGTATTGTTGACTCCCGTTTAATAGAAAACGAATCCTGTGTTACCGGATCATACATATAATTGGAAATAATCCCGTGATTTTCTGCATAAAGTCCGGTTATGATCGAATAATGGTTTGGAAAGGTTAAGGAAGGAAAAACAGGAATCAAGCCATCGGCTTTCACACCCGCTTTTGCAAGGCTATCAAAATGCGGTGTTGCACATTTTTGAAAATAATCCCAGCGAAATCCATCGATTGAGACCAGAAGAACGGTTTGCTGCGATTTATCAGGTGCATTTTTTTGTTGTGAACACGCCAGGAGCGCTAAAAAAAGAAGAACGCTGGTGATCAGCACGACATGCGTTCGTTTGTACGATTTCATCGATTCAACCTCACTCCATCTTCGGTTATCCAGGCAGTAATGTAGTGCGCTGGTGTAATATCAAAATAATAATTAAAAACACGCAAGTTGGCTTGCTCTTTTAAACCCAGCTCCGATTCAGCCATACTCTCCAACTCCACTGAGTGCTCCTCCGCGTTTGCTTGTTTGAATTTTTCAAAGGCCACGTAAAATGGTTTATTCGCTGCGTGAGCCGCCATAGCGATGAGGCTTGTGCCTGCTTTATTCACCACGTCACCATTTTTAAAAACAGTGTCAGCACCAACAACAACCAGGTCAACTTTAGGCACGATCAAACCGATTTGGCTCTCGGTTATTACTGTCGTATCCACGCCCAACTTTGCTGTCGTTTCGGCAAGACGTGCCCCCTCGCAAAGGGGCCTGCTTTCCGGAATAAACAACTGAATACCGGAGTTGCGGCATATTTTTATAAGCGAAAAAACCGTCGAACTGTAACTGTAAGTCATTATCCTGCTGTTGGGTTTGATGAGCTGCGACAGAGTTGTTGCAGCCTCATCGACTGCCCTTTTTGAGCTTTCGATTAAATCTTCCGCCGTTTTCATAGCCTCCAGGCGGAATTCCTGCAGTGTAAAAGTGGGTAAGGTTTGTAAATTATCAAGCCAGGTTTGCAATAAATTTTTTATGGGAGACATGCTTGGCCGGGCGGCCTGCAATGCATGCGCGAAGTCGATAATTTCGCTTTTCATTTCAGCGACACCATTGGTTTGAATTTTCCAAATGATATCCGTGACGATCTCCAGGCAACGCCGTGCTAATTCACTGGCACCGCTGTCTCTATTTTCAACAATTTCCTGTATGTATTGTTGTTTGATATCCATATTCCTGCTTCTATTTTTTAAATTGCAACTCACTCATTTATTTATTAAACCTACTCTCGCGACGAACTATGGGATATACATCGTCTTTAAGATAGGAGTAATTTATGCAGATTTCCAGAAGAATTCAGACAATTTTCCTGCACTTGTCCATCGTGATGTTTATCAGCGCGTGCAGCTCCAGCAGCGTGACTGTGCCGGTCACTCGACCAGCGGAAATAAATCTGAAAAATATTAACAAAATCGCTATAGGCGAAATAACCGGCAGAGGCAGCAGACAACTGACAGACGATCTAACTATTGCTCTTTTTCAATCGAGAAGGTTCGAAGTGCTTGACCGCCAGCATCTTGACCGGATTCTGGAGGAGCACTCCCTTACGCTTTCGGGTTACGTCGACGAATCGACGGCCGTTGAAGTCGGAAAGCTTATCGGTGCCGCAGCACTCATATTTGGAAATGTCTCGGAATACGACTATGCGGAAGATCTGTCCCACGAGGATGAGTTCGATAAAAAAAGCGGCAAAACGACCGTAAAATGGCAACGCAAAGGCACAGCTAAAGTCACTGTCACTTTGCGTGTCGTCGATTTGCAAACCGGAAAAATCATTGCCATCAACAAACTGGATAAATCGGTATCCCAGACACAATACCGCGACGATAAAAGGCCGGAGGAAATTGATGACAAAGCACTTTTCAACCGCTGTCGCGAACATATCGTAACTAATTTTATGCACAAAATTGCACCCTACACCGAAAATGTAGCCGTCTCCTTTGCCATGGACGATAAAATGCCTGAGCTAAAACATGGCTACGATATGGCGAAAATTGGCGATTGGGATGAAGCCATCACAATTTTCCAATCTGCTGTGGAAAAATATAAACACAGTCGCAACAAGGTCGATAAAGCATATTATAACCTTGGCCTTGGATACATGGTCACAAATCAGTTTGACGAAGCCAGGGAAAATTTTGAAATAGCATACAGGATTCAGGCAGAGGACAAATATGCGCGTGCGCTGCAAAAGTTAGATCAGCGAATAGAGGAAATGCAGCAATTGCAGGAACAGCTCTAACCTGTTAATTCATAAACACCAAGATTGAGACTGATCCCTTTGCAGGATAGTCGAAAATCTCAAAAATGCTTGAATAAATGAAAGTACAGCGCATTCGAATCGTCACAGGATACATGGATGAAACACACTTTGATTCTTACACCAGGTACATGGGAAGTTGAGGGAAAATACACCAACGAAAGCGATGTCGTCTTCGCTGCAGAGGGCACGCTTCGCATCGAACATCACGATCATCTTTGGCTATATGAAAGCTGGATTGAATTGGCGGATCCACTGGAACCGGACGTTCGGCATGAGTGGGAGATACAACCCTGGAATGAAAAAAATGACTTCTTGAATTGGCAGGCTGAGCATACGCTTATGGGAAATTTAAAGGGGAAATTTTTGCTGATAGCTGAAACCATCATTTCTCAATTTTACAGCGAAGAAGGCGACTACATGGGTTCCGAAGTCATGCTGATGCAGGAGGAGGACAAGTATTACAATCGCGGGACAACCTTTGTCGGCGACCACAAACTTCACTCATGGAGTTTAAATTTAAGACGGCAATTTTAGAACATTACGAAAAACCCAATGCGCCAAGCTTGCTCAATAGGAGTTTCAAAAACCGAAGAAAAAAAACCTGACGAGACCGTCGAAAAACATGCAAATTCGGACCCTGAGCATGCCGATGGGCCCGAATTTGAGCGTGGAACCAGGCGTTTCGACACTTCGAATTTACTCAGTGCAGGCAAGCTTAACGTCCGGTTTATCACTTTTTCGACAGTCACGTCAGAGTTGGTACTCCATGGGCCCCGGGGACAACTTAATGAAAAACGCTTATTTCTTTTTCCCCATGAACAATTTTCTGGCTGCTTTTATATAAAATCCGGTGGGCAAGCTGCGCATGGCATGGTATAACAGAAACATTTGCCAGGGGTAAATATATTTAAATTTCTTTCTCGCCACAGCGGTTATCATTTTCTGCGCTGCTTTGTCAGCAGGAATGAGCCACCATAAATTTTTCCGGCCTGCAGTCATTGGGGTTTCAACCCACCCGGGCAAAATGGAAGTAAACTGAATATCTCTCGCTTGTGTGGCGAGGCTTTCCATCATCGTGTTGAGCGCGATTTTTGTCATGCTGTACGCACTACTGCCCGGCAAACCTCGCATTGAAGCAACAGAACTGATTGCGACTATGGCCCCATGATTTTGTGGAATCATGACTTCCAGAGAAGCTTTCGTGGTGTAAACCGCTCCCATCAGATTTGTTTGCATGCAGGATTCAAAGGACTCCCATTCCCATTTGAACAGATTGGATTTGGCGCCCACTCCAGCATTCACCCACACCACATCGATACGGCCTGCATACTCTTTAAATTCATTCACCGCTTCGTAAACATCCTCACGATCCTGCACATCGCACACGCGAATCCAGAAACGGCTGTTGCCCTGGCTAAGCGACTCGGCAAGCTCGACCATTTTATCTTTTCGCCGGCTTAGCAAACCAAAGGTGACGTGATACGGTGCCAATGCTTTTGTAATCGCGATACCAAGTCCGGAAGAAGCCCCGGTTATAAGTACAGTTTTATTTTGCCAATAAGCCTGCAGCAAATCGCTCTTTGCCATTTTTCTCTCTCCAATTTTTATCTATGTTCAAAAAAATGCTTCTCCAACAATTCCATTTTTCGAGAATTGCTCCCCTCCACCCTGCGAATCCAATCGAGGCGCAAATCAAATATTTCCTGCTCCGAGAGCTGCCATTCAATCCCTGATTTATGCAGCCGTTCGATCAACGGGGAGACCAGCAATGCCGCACTCACCGAGATATTGAAGCTCTGTGTAAAACCGTACATCGGAATTTTCACATGGATATCCGCTTCTTTTAAAAGCAGTGGATTTACGCCGACCTCCTCATTTCCAAAAACGAGGGCGACAGGTTCATCCAGCGAAATTTCATCGGGTGTAACTGAATTTTCTTCAAGTGTCGTAACCGCTATCCGGTATTTTTTCCGCCGCAACTCACGCACACACATTTTAATATTTTCTTCCCCTTTTTCGGGGAAACGAAGGATGTCAATCCATTTACCAGCGCCTGAGGTGATGGCTTTATGCATTTGAAATATGTTGGTATTTTCGATCGCATAAAGGTCCTGGATTCCAAAGCACTCACACGATCGAATGACAGCGCTTGCATTGTGGGTATGGTACAAATCGTCGGTCACAACCGCGATGTAGCGTGTCCGGTTTTGCAATACTTCCTCAATACGGTCGAGTTTATTCTGGGTGATATACCTCGAAAGGTAAGTCATCAATTCTTGCTTTGTCTGGTTATCCATGGCAGACTTTGGATTTGTAAAAAGGATTCAATTGCCCGGTCTTCTTTTGAATTTTTTGTGCAGAACGAATCCGAAAATTTTCTTTAAATTCGATTATTTCACCAAAGTGCTCGCAATTTTTCCCATATCATTTTCAATCTTGCTAAAGAAATATTCCGGCACAGAATTTAATTTTAAAAGCCAATAAACAACCACAACCTGCATCATTCGCTCCGTAATGCCCTGATAATCCACAAATTCAGAAAAAAGATAACGCAAGATGAGCACGGCGCAAAAGGTAAAAACACTGAGAATTATAAAATTTTTGTCCTTGACGACCATGGCATTCAAAGTCACCGATAGCAGAAAAAAGAGCAACGATATGCGATAGAAAAATTCATGCAGGAATGAATCCAGATTGTGATCCAGTACGAAGAAATTCTTGTCGGACCACCAGCCCAAAATAAAAAGAGCGCCGGCATATATGAGGAGTCCCATCAATGCAGATGCCTGTAAGAAACTCCATCGTTTTGTTTTGCTCAAAGCAAAAACCATTGCAGTTACTGCGCTCCCCAGAATAAAAAATCCCGCGCGCATTAACCAGGCATTGGGAAAGCCTTGTGCCCCCAATTCAGAAATTGTATTGCGGGTAATTATGTAATAATTCGGTGCAAGCATGCCGGCAATCAACACGACTAAAAGATAGAGTACAAATAAAAGCTGTGAAGTTCGTTTCATTCTTTTATCAAATACCTTTGTGTAGAAACAAAAAAGGCAACCATTTGGCTGCCAAAATTTTTTACTGATATCCTCAACTCCCCGATTCCTGAAGTGTGAGCGTTAGTTTCACTAACCGGGCTAGTGAGGGAAGTTTAACGAAACATCGCTTTAATACTTCCCCAGGTCTGACGCGCGCTTGAAACGGTGGGCACGACCTTTTCTACTGCTGAGAGTTCAAAGCTACCGTCTGTTTTTTCGATTTTAATTCGATAGTAATAAGTCCGGGCTCCAGCGGTTGATGTTTTGAAAACGGACATATCTTCATACTCATATTTGTGAGATGACTGATTGTCGTTTTTACAATCCATATAGGTGAGCCGTGAAAAACTGGTTTCCGTTAAGCCTCGTTGCAGCTCATAACCCTTAATGCCGGTCTCTTCTGCAGTTTCCCAAATAACGGTTACTTTGTTGTATCCCGGATTTACATCAAATCTTTTCAGTATGGAATCAGCAAAAAGCAACCCCGAAGCGAGAGTGAGACATACTAAAAAAATTTTTAAATGATTTTTCATACTTAGTGCCTTCCAGTCCGGATTTCATAAAACCGCTAAATAATTTAATGAAATCACTCCAAGAGTCAAGGAATTTTAGCCTCTTTTCAAATCATCGACATTTTTTTACAAAATAAATGCCACGAACAAACAAAACTGAGGATGCTTGCATTATTTCCAGTTATTTTATATAATAGGCGCTCATTTTTTTTCATTCAAGACGCACACGACGCAGCGTGGGTCGAGTTACTTTCCATTTTAAAATATAGTTGTATGAATCATAAAACAAAAACCCCTTCCTTTCACGTTGGCCCGATCCCGGTTTACGGTCGTGTAATTCTGGCGCCGATGGCTGGTTTTTCTGATCTGCCCTACCGTTCCATTTGCCGTGAATTGGGCTCGGCAATGAGTTATTCAGAATTTGTTTCCACAGAAGCTATCATTCGCGACAACCAAAAATCATTGCGAATGCTGCGCTATGCAACAGAGGAACGGCCCGTCGTTTTCCAGATTTTTGGTGCTAATCCTGAAGTTATTCTCGAAGCCGCCAAGCGCATTTCCGAATTGCAGCCGGACATTATCGACATTAACATGGGGTGCTCGGTGAAAAAAGTTTCCGGAAAAGGAGCGGGCGCAGCTCTGTTGAAAGATCCCTCCAAAATCGGGTATATCTTTAATCTTTTAAGCCGTGAGTTGCCATTTCCGGTTACGGGGAAAATCCGCCTTGGCTGGGACCACGATAGCTTGAATTACCGTGATGTTGTACGCGCAATGCAGGAAAACGGAGCCCAACTTGTGGCAGTGCACGGTCGTACCAAAAAACAAGCGTACCAAGGGCAGGCTAATTGGGATGCCATTGCGGAGATTAAAAGTATGGCACAGATTCCAGTCATCGGCAATGGCGATGTGACTTCGGTCGAGGACATAAAGCGTATGTGGGACCATACCGGCTGTGATGCGGTAATGATAGCCCGGGCTGCCATCGGGAATCCATGGATTTTTGCCGGAAAAAATGCAGAGGACGTAACCCTTGCTGAGAAATTAACTATGATTCGGCGACACCTCGCAGCCAATCTCGAATTTTATGAAGGTGATTATGGTTTGATTCTCTTTCGCAAACACGTGGCGAAGTATATTAGTGGCATCCATGGTGCGAGAGAATTACGGGCAAAATTGGTTACAGCACGCAGCGCTGCCGATTTTGCGAACATCGTAACTGCTGCCGAACAACAAACAACTGAAGAGAACCTCATCTCCCATTGAAATCCAATGAACCTTGTTTATTCCTGTATTATGTAAAGCTAATTATGAGCAAAGGGGCCCCCTTGTCCAAGCTTGGTATTTATGAATTAATAAGGTTAAACAGAAATTTCCCTTTTTCGTCCTTTTTGTGAAACAAAAATCGCCCAATTCCTTACAAGGGCAATTGCAATTTGTGTCATAGCGAAATTTCATATTCGTCAGTAGTTTCAGAAATCATAAAAAAATTGAATAAACTCTGACGAGATTGTAGAAAAACATGCAAATTCGGACCCTGAGCTTGCAGAAGGGCCCGAATTTGAGCGTGGAACCAGGCGTTTCGACAAGCTCAACGTCCGGTTTATCCCTTTTTCGACAGTCTCAACAGATTAAACACAATAGTTAAATTTGAGGAGCGGAAATGAAAACTGTTTTACGTCTGGCAATCCTGTTTCTGTTTGTGAATGCCTGCACCAAATCAACACTGCAAATTAACCAGCAAACAATGCCTTCCCCCCTGGTGTACGAAGTTAATCTGAACGATCGTGCGGAGGACACCTTTAAAGTCACATTGTTTGTTCACGATTTAAAACCGGAAAATGCAGTCTATCAATTTGCAGCCTCGGCACCAGGCACGTACCAGACGATGGATATGGGCCGATTCGTCCGTAGCTTCAAAGCTTTTTCTCAGGACGGCAGTGAAATTAAAACGGAACAAATTACCACAAACCAGTGGAAAATCGCTCATCCGGAAAAAGTTGCTGAAATTCGTTATGCCATCGCTGAGACATGGGATACGCCTGTGGACTCCAACAGTATTTATGTTATGTGCGGCTCGTCTTTTGAAGATGACCATGCGCTCCTCAATGGGCAGACAGTTTTCGGATACCCCACAGGAATGCAGGACAGAGCGCTGAAGATTAAAGTAGACTATCCGGAAAAATGGGTTATCGGCACAGCGCTTAACCAGGATTCCCAAGGCTATTACATGGCGGATGACTACGATCACATCGTCGATTCTCCTATACTGGTTGGAAAACTGACCCAAGCATCCGTCGATGTTCAGGGAAGCAAAGTAGAAATATATGTTTACTCGCAGAATGACAGTATCAATGCCAGTGAAATTCTCGATAGCACCAAAGAAATACTTACCGCAGCCGCTCAATTTACAAAAGGTTTGCCTGTTGATCGCTACGCCTTTTTATTTCACTTTGAAAACAAAGAAGTCTTCAGCGGCGGGGCATGGGAGCACAGCTACAGCTCTATCTATTCCTTTGGCGAAGCCAGCATTAAAACCATGCTGAGCCGTGATCTGGTTGGGACTATGGCACATGAATTTTTCCATATCATCACGCCACTGCATATCCACAGCGAGTTGATTGAACATTTTAACTTTGTCAAACCACAACCGTCAGAGCATTTATGGCTGTATGAAGGCACAACGGAATGGGCATCGAACATCATGCAATTGCGCGGTGGACTTATCAGTCTGGATGATTACCTGAAGATCGAAAGGGGTAAGCTTCGTACAAATGACCATTTCAGGAAAGACTACAGCCTCAGTCAGTTAGCCATGGATTCATTTTCCAAAGCGGGGCGCAGCCAATATTTCAATATCTATCAGCGCGGAGCGGTCGTTGCCGGATTGCTCGATTTACGGCTTCTGGAGCTTTCGGAAGGGAAACGTGGCTTGCGGGAAGTACTGCTTGCACTGTCCGAACGATTTGGCCCTGACAAACCTTTTTCGGAGAAAGAATTTTTCAACACTTTCACGCAAATGACCTCTCCTGAAATTGCGGACTTTTTTAATCGCTATGTGAAAAATTCGGAAAAACTGCCGGTGCATGATTATTTTGCAAATATCGGCATCACCTATACGGATGAATTACACACAGGAAAAATCGATACCACTGCCGGCTTGAAGTTAACTATGCGCGATGAAAAAATCGTCTTTGATGATCTGCCAGAGCAAACTCTTGCCATGGGCTTGGAGAACGGGGATGAAATAACCGCCGTCAACGGACAAGAATTTACCATGAAAACGTTCCGCTCACTTTTCCGAGAAATCACGGCCCTGGGTCTCGATGAATCGTATACAATTACGGTTTTGCGGAATGGCGAAGAAAAAACGGTAACTTTGAAAAAGTTCACGCAGGAAAAAATTGAACGGCATGTCTTTGAAGTGGATGAGAATCCATCGCCGAAGCAGTTGGCTTTGCGGCAAGCCTGGCTGAAAAATCTTTAAAATAATTTGGCGCTGTTTAAAGAAAGATCGAATTATGAGCCAATTAAATGGAATTTTTAAAACGCAGAGTTCCGCCGAGAAGCAGAGTTACGCAGAGAAAAAAATTAAAGAACTCTGCGAATCTCAGTGCCTTTGCGGCTCTGCCTTAGATTAAAATTTGTTTTTATTGTTGGCCATAAACCATGGTATAATTCATATTGTTCGTTTAACATAGCCAAATGAATTTCACATGATTTTTTTGATGACGAACACAGGCCGTTAATTCGGGGAAATGTTAACAACAACATTTCCCTTCTTGTGCCCGGTTTCAACATATCGATGCGCCTCAACGATCTGCTCCATCGAATACCGTCTGTCGATTACAGGTTTTAGCTTGCCTTCCTCTGCCAACTTTCTGAGAAACGCCAAATCTTCTGCACGCTCTTTTCCTACGCCAGTGAGGAGTTTCTTACCGCCTCTCAGACTCGTCCACAGCATGCGAAAGATATTTGCCAGGGCCATTTCAACGGTGAGAAACAAACCGTTGTCCTTTAATGCACTGCTGCACCTGGCAAATTCAAGTTTCCCTACTGCATCAAAAATCACATCGTATGTGCTGCTGTTAAGGGTGAAATCTTCTCTCGTGTAATCAATGACTTTGTCAGCGCCGAGAGACTGCACTAATGCCACATTTGCCGTGCTGCAAACAGCGGTGACATCAGCGCCATAGTATTTTGCAAGTTGCACGGCGTAGGTACCAACGGCGCCGGAAGCACCATAAATCAGCACGCTTTGTCCGCTGCGGATGTTTGCTTTATCCCGCAAAAAATAAAGCACGGTGAGTCCACCAAAAGGCATCGCCGCGGCTTCTTCAAAGGTGAAATTAGTTGGTTTGTGTGCTACCGGTCCATTTTCCTGCAGGCAACTGTATTCTGCATGGGCGCCCTGTCCAAAAGCTACGGCTGCAAACACCGGATCGCCCTTTTTGAAGCGTGTTACGGAGGCGCCAACCGCTTCGATTTCGCCGGCCAGTTCGGTGCCGAGAATGGCTTTTCGCGGTTTGGTGATCCCAAGGCTGAGGCGTGCCGGCAGCCAGTAACCTTGCGGCACATCGAAACGCCGGGCGCGGCAATCCCCGGAGGCGACGGTTGAGGCAATCACTTTAATCAGGACTTCATTTTCCCTGGGCACAGGTTTCTCGATCTCCCGAATCTGCAACACCTCGGGAGGACCGTACTGCGGGCATATTACTGCTTTCATCGGTTCCCTTTTTTGACAGTTCAATTAGCCCAAATCGTTTTTCTGACTTCAGCATTTCTGCTTATGGGGATTCATTACTTTTCCCGGAAAATGCCCCATGCCAATCCCATGGCGACAAAACCGATGCCCAGGCCGAGGAGCACGCCAGGCACGACTTCATGGTATAAAATCCCCAAACCGATTCCAATGAACAGGCTGCCAACAAACAGGACCCCAGCAATTGCCGAACTGCTTTGTGTTTTCTTTTCCATCTTCCACTCCTTTTTTTGCTCTGCGAATTTTTGACACTACAGGAAATGATTTCCTCCCCCGCATTTATGCACCTTTACTTCTGTTCTTCCTGCAGCAAGGCGGCAATTTTCGGGCGGGTGTTTTTTATGCGTTCGTAATCCAGTACCAGTCCCAGGGGTTTCAAGCCATTGCCCAGGCTGTCATAAACCCCTTTCACATCCTCGAAGGGAGCGGAAACGGAAGTCAGCGCTGTTGAACCGAAATTGTTTTTCGCATTGCGATCAGCGCCATTTTCCAGCAGCATTTTCACGATTTCTTCGCGGCATAAAAAAGCAGCAATGTGCAACGGCGTCGAGCCATCATTGTTGGTGGCGGACAGATCGGCGCCCCCTTCAATCAAGGCTTTTGCCACGGCGGTCTGACCGAAGGTGGCGGCAATGATTAACGGTGTGGAACCGTACTGATCCTTCGTGTTGAGATCGGTGCCGGCATTAAGATGCTGTTTCACGGCGACGACATTTCCCTGCAATGCAGCCATGTGCAGACCTACCTGCGGGGCTTGTTTTTCCACATCGGTGTCCCCACCTGAACCGCATCCACCCAACACGAAAAGCATGGCGACGAATAACGCTGTTAAAGCTGTTTTCATTTTTATGTTCTCCTTTTTTCCAAATAGAATTTTCGGTTTGATTGTCTGTCGGTAAAAAGAAACGATGGCATTGCTTGCAAAATAGGTTGCCACCACCGCAATACTGTATTTGAGCGCCGAAGGCATCGGTGTGTGCAGCATGATCAATGCGATGCCGCCCAAAACGATGGTGTGAATGATGTAGACGTTGTAGGAATTCGCGCTCAAAAAACGGGCGATTTGGCCCTGTTTATCGAAAAAAAGACGGAATGTTGTTATGATGACATAAAGCGTCATGAGCAGGGAAATGTGAAACATCGCCCACAGGAGCAGGGAATCGGTGAGCCGGGAATAAATAAAAACTCCAGGAAAAACAAAACTTTGGCGATGAAAAACCAGATAAAAATAAACCGGAATCCAGACGGTGAACAAGGCAAAGAAATAGAGTTTTGTGCGTTTTTTTTGCCCGGAAAAAACATCCTGTCTGTAGCACTGGCTCCCGAGGAGAAATACCAGAAAATACACCAGCAGCCGTTCGTTTTGAAAATCGAGCAGCCATGTTTTGGTCCATCCGTGCATATTGAACATGTCCATGGCAAAACTGTAAAGAAATCCAACCACAAACACACCGGCAATCCATGCGTGCAAATTCATGTGCGGTGTTTTCAGTTTGAATTGCGCGAGCAGCAAGTACAGCACATCGAAGAGAAAAAGCACCGGGAGAAACCACAGCCAGTTCTGACTGAAAACCCCGTTGCTGAAATGAAAATAGGTTGTCCAGCTTTCTTGCGGCATTCCCCGGGAGTAGAGGAAAATAAACTTGTACAAAGGCATCAGGGTGAGCACCGCGAGAAACCAGGGCACCACTAATCGCTGAAATTTCGTTTGCAAAAATTTCCACGGGCTCTTTGCTGCCAGCGACGGCGGGGTGAGATAGCCAGAGATGAAAAAGAGCACCGACATGACGAAAATATCCACGACCTGGTTTATTTTTCCCGCTATGGCGTTGGTTGCCGGATCGTCCACGAGCCAGAAAAATGCACCGATTCCACTGTTTTCATAAACCAGACCGGTGTGCACCAGCACCACGAGAAAAACCATGACGGTTCGAACATTATCCAAAAAGTACATTCTGTTCCGCGGCACCGGGTGTTCTGTTTTCGCAGTCATACGCCTTTCTCCTTCATGCGATAAGTGTTTGAATACAATTCCGCATTAGCAAATCATTTATAGTGATTTGCAAAGGTACGGTCCGATGCATGTCATACCAGAATGCTTTAATCTGGTATCCATCGTTCTTTTCTCCAACTCACTATGGATTCCGTCCAGAAGCGTGACGGCATGACGATCCAGGTTTTGCTAAGGCATTTTTTTGCAAATCATTTAAGCACTGGGTATCGAAAAGGCAGCGGCTTTGTTTCATACTTTTAAGGGAAAACCCGAGCACCACCCAATGCACAGCAGCAGCCTAAAACCGGCTTTTTTTTTGCAATGAGGAGAATTCGACGATGCCGTTTGTGTTTCGCGCACACGTTTAGCGTGCGGGGATCACTTCCGAATCACGGTAATGCAGGCGACGGGTTGGTGCCATGGTCACCTCGCGCACGATTTCAATAAAGCGCGGTTTGTGGTGGAAATGGAACAGGTGCGTCGGGCACTGGCAGTCGGAGGAGCCAAAGTGGGGCATGGCGATCCGTGCGCCGTGGAAGTGCTGCAAGCGCTCGGCCCAGTCATGCTCGTAGTGCACGCTGTCTTCGGTGTACCAGCATTCGTCGAGGGCACAGTGGTGGCGCAGGTAATCGATGTGCCAGTGGGGTGTGGACGCCACTTTTTCGTGGTGGCTCAGGCGCGCCGGAATGCCGCCGGGGCCAAAGGCGCTGCCAACGTAGATGTAATAGCCAGGTTCGGTCACCAGCGTCCCCAATCGACCGATCGGCACACTGGCTTTTTTGCTGCAGTGAAGAATGAGAAGATATGTTCCGGTATGCATAAAATCCCTCCTCTTGTTTCGGTATTTGGAAAAGCCGTTCCTCAGCCCAAAATTTACCCCACGTCCCCGTGTGGGAGTGTTTTGTGTGATTTCTAACCTGATCCTTGCGAAGGTTGCCAACCTTCGCAAGAGTTTTAAAATCCAGTACCCGTTAATTCCCCCCGCTGCGTACCCTAACACCACCATCTATGATGGTTCAGGGGATGCCCCCTGAACCCGGCATTTCTTCACCCTTGCGAAGGCTTGGAGCCTTCGCAAGGGTTGTCACACCAACATCTTCAGCAACA
The DNA here is from genome assembly GCA_020633655.1 of Deferribacteres bacterium. Lineage (GTDB taxonomy): Bacteria > Zhuqueibacterota > Zhuqueibacteria > Zhuqueibacterales > Geothermadaptataceae > Bioreactorimicrobium. Next base: position 221,263 of record JACKDF010000009.1, on the reverse strand, counting down.
CCTCAATTTCCGGTACCCGGCGCAGGTAGCCCATTTTGTGCACCATTTTCTCCGCGGTACTGAGATGCTCCTGCGCCTCTGTCTTCCTGCCCTCAGCCAGGCACAAACGACACGCCTCGAGATGAAAATCCGCCAGGTGCAATCCCTTCTCCCCGCGCTGTGCGATTTCCTGCGCTTCATGCAGGTCCTGCCATGCTGCCGGGAAATGCCCCTGCATGCGGTGGAGTGCGGCACGGGCGAAAAGACCTTTTGGAATAAATTCTTGTGCGCTAAATTCCCGCAGGCCGGCTATGGCCTGGTTGAGGTGGGTGGTGGCTTTGGCTATGTATGAACCTTGAGCTTGCTTGTGCTGAGTTTTGCCGAAGTATCGAAGGGTGGACGTTGGATGATCGGTAAAACTAAGTCCGGCTTCGGCAGGCTCAGCCTCCGTGCTTATTTCCGGACCCTGAGCCTGTCGAAGGATCATTTGCAAATACGCGCGACCAATTGAAAGATTTCCTAATCCAATTTCTAAAAGAACTCTATCTTTAACTCCGACATTTAAAATTAATTCCGCCCGCAGCAACACCTCCTCCACCTGCCCCTGGCTCAGCAGCAGGTCGCAGAACTGGAAACCTTGCAGGCTGTAGAGATAGCGGTATGACCGCTGACTTTGCTGTTGCATGGCTTCGGCTTCGCGGAAGAATTTTTCCGCTTCGTCGAGGACGCCGGACTGGTGCAGCGCATCGCCAGCTTGAGTGCGTGCAACTTCACGTTGAAATCCATCCCCACTACGGTCGGCGAAGTCGACGCTCTGGTGCGCGGCAGCCACCGCCTGCTGCACCTCACCGATGGTCAGGAACAGCTCGCTCAGGTTGCCGGCAGCGACCGCTGCTTGTTTCCAATTTTTTTGTTGGATCAGGTTTTCCATTCCAGCCTGCATGGGCTCAGCCGCCTCGCGCAAACGCCCCAGCGACCGCAAGCCAAAGCCTGCCCAGCTCAGGACAATGGCTTTGTCAGCATCAGTCAATCCGGCTGCTGGTTGCCGCCATGGGGGATCGAAAAAATTAGATAGAGCTGCTAAATCTGAACCAAAAGCACCAAGTTTTTTTACGATAAAACTATCATTTTCTCGACTTATCCTTTTAAAGTACACATCTTCAATTGCTTCCTGATGCTTGCCCGCCAAACAACCATGCGCCACCGCAGCAAACAGCGGTTCCATTTCCACCAGGGTGTCGGGCAGTTCTTTTTCTGGCAGGTTTTTATAGTAGTCGTACAAACGGCTGTGGGCTTCGCGCCAGGCGTGGGGGTGTGCCTGCTGTACTTGAGCTGCAAAATGCTCGCGCACCAGGGGGTGGCAGTCGAGGGTGCCGGGGTTGTGGCTGCTTTCCGGGGCGAGCAATTTGGCACGGCGCAGGCTGTCGCAAGTACTGCGGAACGCGGCGTCGCTTTGGCCGCTGAGGAATTCCGTGAGGTTGGTGATCACGGGTGCTTTGGTCACTGCGGCAATGGCAGCCAAATCCACCGGGCGGTCGAACAGGCCGAGCACGTTGAGCAGGTCGCATTCGGCGCTGGCGCCAAAACGTTGGGCAAAAGCGGCCATCACCCGACGCGGGTGTTTGCCGTCGGCTTCTGTTACCTCGGGCAAATTGGCTATGTCCTGTGCAGAGCTTATGTCGTGGCCGGGGAGATCGTGCAACCAGGCGCCGAGCAGGTTAATAGCCAGGGCGTGGTTGCCAAAGTTCTGCACGGCAGCTTCGAGTTGGGCGTCGCTGCCGCTTACTTTTTGCAAACGCAGCAGCGCGGCACCGGCTTGCGGACTGAGTTTTTCCAGGTCGTGCTGGGTGCAGCATTCGGGGTGGTTGGCCATCTCAAATACCGGCTGGCGCGTGGTAATCACACACAGACCGTTGTTGTCGCGCGCCAGCTCCTGCACCAGCATGCTTAGCGCCGGGTCTTTAATTTTGCCCTTCTCAAATTCGTGCGCCGACTGCAACGGTTCCAGACCGTCCAGCAGCAGCAGGGTTTTCTGCCGCCGCACCAGGTTCGCCAGGCGCTGGCCTTTGTCCCAGGCCGAACCGGCGGCGGGATCGGCATCGCCAAACCATTTTAAGGCGTAATTTATAAATTGCTCTGCCGAGGTCACGCGCTCGTTGGTGCCTTGGCTGTAAAAGGACCAGGCAAAAACTTTCTGCGCGCCGCGGTAATTTTCCCAGCGCAAACGCTCCGCCCATTTTTTCACCAGCGTGGACTTACCAACACCGCCAAAAGCGACAAAACTTATCACGTTAGTCGTGCTCGCTTGCCAGGCATCATCGAGTATTTTCAACTCTTTCTGGCGGCCAAACAGGGTAAAACCGGTTTCCGGCAGGCGTTCAATGTAAATGTTTTCTTCGGCTAATGTGGGGTAATCCGGCTTCGGTGGTGGCAGCAGGCCAAAGTCTTTTTTAATCTGATTGACGACACGTATCAGTTCGGTTTCGTGGTTGTTTTTATCGAGGAAATCGGCGTAGGTTATCATCGCAAGACGTTTCGGCAGGTCACATTTCGTCTGCATGAGGGGCAACATCTTTTTACGCAATCCAATGGGATCCTGTGTTTGCAGCATAATTGCCTCAAATTGAGAAAACTCGCTGTTCACATAATTTGGAGTCAGTACCATCAGTGTTTTGGCGCATTCCTCCACCGCCCGTTCCATGTTCACCAGAGCGGGAACGCCAATTTCAAAATCGCGGTAGTCAATGTGCGTTTGAATCTCGTGTAGTTCCAGTCGCGGCAGGAGCCAATCCTTCACCCAGGCTCTGTCTTTGTGGCTGTAGCTGATAAAGACTTTGTCCATGTTTTTCCCTAAAAGTGAAAAGTGCGACGCACTTGCCATAACAGCGTGGGGTGGCTTTTGTATCTGGTTTGCATGAAATACGTAAAGTGCGTCGCACTTTTGTATGCAACCCACAAGGGGCCCCTTCAGCAAGCGGGCCCTTCGGCACGTTCAGGGACCGCTTGGGCCTGCTTGCACGGCACTTGCAAATTTTTCGTGCACTTTTTGCAATTCCCATTGGGAGAATTCTCCCGGTTGCCGATACCTGAAAAATTCTCATGCGTGCTTCACCCTGTTCTGTCGTGCTTTAAATCTAAGAAATGAAATTATTTCGATCAATATTTAACATTTGTTTCTGCACAATAACTTTGCTGCATTTAGTTACACTACAGTAACAGGAGACAACAATTTCAAGCAAAAAAGGCAGGAAGCCATGAATTTTAACGAATTATCCCAGATTATTGACGCTTATCATAACTTCACCCGCACCAATCCCCATTCGAGTTCTTCGGATAACACCCCGGACCACTCATCCAAAATAAAGCACAACAGCAGCAGGAAAAACGAAACGCGTCGCGGCAAACAAGGGGCAAGCAAACGCGTTGGGTAAGTGATGGTTTGACGATTGATGAGTAGATGAACCATCCTTCGACAGGCTCAGGAACCATCCTTCGACAGACTTAGGAACCGGCCCGTAGCAGGCAGGCTCAGCGTCCGCTGGGGGCTCAGCCTACATTGAAACATCTATTCCTTTTTCAACAATATCTGCTTGTTGTCCTCGGTGAGCACATCGTTGTAAAACTTGCGGAATGCTTCGTATTCCTGCGGTTCAATAATACCTTTCTTTTGTTCCAGCTTGCGTACAGCTTTCAAAACGCCATCTGTGTATTCAAATGTCAGGCTGAAATCAGCTATCGGGGACGACATTTCCACTTTCTTTGGCACATCCACCAGCGAATATCCCGCAGGCAAGGTCAATTCAAGTTCCTGTTCAAACACATCCGCCCACGGCCAGAACTGGTAGGCATAAGTGCGTTTGTCGTAGGCTAAACCCCGGTCTGACTTCAATTTATCCGCCCAGGGAATTTGCATGAATTTAAACTGTCCCGCCTCGTTGGCATAGTTGGGCACTTCAAAGGTGTAGGAATAGTGCACATCGGCATTCAATTCCTGCAAATCGCCGACGTTCAATTGCAGGAGTTTCACATTGGGAAAATCATTGGCTAAGGTGGCTGCCATGGATTTCTCCCGTTCTTCCAGTGTTTTTTCACGGTAGGCACGACGAATGGAGGCTGTAATACTGCCAGAGCGAAGCACCTCGGAGGTGACGAGAATGCTGTTGTCCTCCCGCAGGGTGATCTGGGTTGTGCGTTCGATTTTCTTTGGCAGGAACTTCTCCGCATCCAGGTGTTCCGGTGCTGTTTCGCCTTTTTTGATGAGCAAACTGAAGCTGTCCACATCCATTTCCGGCACCGTGCCCACGGGATAATTGTAGGCGGTTAAATCGAGGTATTGCAATCCTTTATCCGTTTCAACTCCGGCGATGCAGTGATTGAAATTGATGGATGGCAGGGAATTTACGTTCAATCCTTCGTCACGGGTGTTCACCAGCACGTAGTTCGCGTCGACACCGGCTTCTTTGAGCATGGCGATGCACAGGGTCGAAACGTCTTTGCAATCGCCAATTTTTGTCACCAGTACGTCCCGGGCTTTCTGCGGGATGAGTCCGGACTGGCGAAAGGGAATGCTGCTGTAGCGTATGTTCTCTGTTATGTAATTGTATATGGTGCGAATTTTTTCTTCTTCGGAAATATGGTCTTTATTTTTGAAAAGCTCATGCACGACTTCCTGAATTTCATAGGAAGTGCGTGTCTTTGTCCGCGCCAGATCCAGGTACCAGTCCACGAGATATTGCCAGTCGGGAATGCTGGTGATGAACAGCATTTTTCCCACATCACGCAGGATTGGCATTCCATACTCATAACCGATGGATGCTTCATCGTCGAGGGACCAGGCGTACATGGTGCCGTCGCTGGTTTTGGTGACACGCGGCTCATCGGGCATATTCTGTGTCCGGTGATGGAATGTGCAGGTATCGGGCACGAGCAACGAATAGCGCACATGTTTGACCGGGTGAAAGGTATTGAAATGAAACTCATCCCAGAAATGATTGGACAGCTTGCCGCTGTAGTAATTACGCACACGCCATTTCAAATAGATAAAATCGTTTTCTTCCAGCGATTTAAAAACGACATAGCTCCCTTCCGTATCCGCTTTAATCTTCGAACCATCACTCTTGATAACCGTGGCGTTTTCGATGATCAATTTTTCCGAATAGGGATTGGTGGGAATCTGGTATTCCTTAAAATCATCAATACCCGACTTTGTGAAAACACGTACGAGCAGCTCGCGGGTTGACTCTGAGGCGCCTTTGTCGTACACCACACGACGGTTGTCATCGAGAATGATGACAGCGGCAGCACCGTTATAATCTTCAGAAACAGGGGCATCGGTAATCCAGTCGTTTATATCGCGCTCACCAAAATTCTGAAAAATATCTTTCTTTCCTTCGAGCTCACGCAATTTATCCCGTGCATCGTAGTTGGTTGGCAGAAATTTCAACGCCTGCTTAAAGGATTGCTTGGCTGCACTTTTGTCGTCCAGCAGACGGTGGATGTCACCCTGTATTTCAAAATATTGCGAACTGTTGGGACACAGGCGAATGGCTTCGCCGATGGATTGCAACGCTTTATCGTATTTCTGCATGCTCAGGTAAATCGTCGCCATGTTGTGATGTTCTCCAGGAGCGGCGGTGGCACGGTGCAGCAAGGCACTCTGCGTTTCTTCCCACTTATCGATTTGCGACGCACGCAGGTAGAAATCCGCCAGAGAACGATACGCTGCTTCAATGTGCTGGCGTTGGAGAAAATCTTCCACCATTTTAATAGCGGCCGTATAATTTCGCGAGGTTTGAATGGATAGGGCGGCATTAAAATAGGTGAAAGTCCAGTTGTCGGGATATTTCTCCATCGCTTGCACAGCGGTCGCCATCATTTCATTGATAAGCCCTTTTTTGCTGTAGAGATGAATGCGATGGTTGAGCACGAGCTCAGAAGATGGCTGAATCAAATCGAGTTGATCGATGAGCTCCTCAGCCTTGTCCCAATCTTCGTTGTCCATCGCCTGATTAATCATGTAGTCAAGTACGTTGGGCAGCTTATCATCGATGGCGGACAGCTTTTCAATGGTCGTGGAAATTTCATCGTATTTTTCACCACGCATGTAGGCTTCGAGAATGGCGGTGAGCAGCATGGTATTCTCGGGCGCCTGCAACAAACCTTTCTGCAGTATGAGTTCGGCCTCAACCGCTTTGTCGTTGCGCAGATAGCAGTCGGCAAGTAAAAGGTAATTTTCCAAATGCTGTGGATTCAAAGCGATCTTGTTTTTGAAAAATTTCTCTGCAAAATTCTCGACGACTTCAGCTTTTGCATTTTTCTTCTTCGAATATTTTTCTTTCGCGGTCGAAATCTTTAGACCTTGCACTGGTCGCCCGAATTCATCGGTGATGCGCAGCATAAAATTGCAGCGGCTGATCTCTGAGAATCCACATTTCATCAGCACGCGGTTCCAGCCCTTTTGCAAAGTTGTCGTGACGATGTAAGTGTCGAGGTCGTTGTTGTTTTCGTCGAAATACTCCATCACCAGTTGATCGTTGAGGAATGTCTTCACGGAGCCGGAAGTCCCAACACGCAGCTGCACATCCTGTTTTGTTGGGCTGTAGACAAATGTGTTAGCGTAAAAAATCGATTCGATAAAAGCAAAATAACGGCGAAAGTCAACCCAGTGATCGCGCCGCAGTTCAGGAACGGGAAACCAGGTTACAGGAACACCGTTTTGGCCTTCGTATTGTGTATCCGGTTTGTATTCATTTTCTGGCGGGAACTGCTTTTGAAAACCGGAAGCGGAGATATTGTCAAAGGGACCACAGACCATCCAGTCATCCACCGTATGCAGACGCGCAAACGAGGCAGTTGCTTTTTCGTAATCGCCTTTATCCTCGTAATATTCTCCCAGCATTTCATTCGCCATCGCCTGCAGTACACCGCCACGATCAGCTTTTTTGCTCAAATCAAGGTAAAGTTTCTCGATACCCAAGTCCGGTTTGTGTACATTACCCTGAATTTTCGGTGTAATCCATTCGGCAAACAAGTAGGGATACGGGTCCGCGGTGCTGTCCTCCACTATTCTTCGGAAAGCATACCACGCATCGACATCTTTCTGTTGTAATGTGTACAGGAAGGACAATCCGACGTGGGCACGAATATTGGCCGGGTCCTGATGAATTGCGGAGAGGAATTTTTGCTCCACCAGCATCTGGTCATTTTTTTGCCACGCATCCCAGGCTTCCTGCACCAATTGTTCGCTTTTTTCGGTCGATGCAAACGCTGTCGATGCCAGTAAAATAAAAAATAATAAAATACTTTTTGATGACTTCATCATGTTCCGGGAACTCCTTGTAGAGTATAATAAATTCGCTATTTTTCATTTGATTGGGCTCGTCCTGCACAATCTCTCTTACACCTGCAACTGTGCTCCACAGCAACCCATGTGAAACAAGTATTTTCACGCTTTAAATCAGTAAATTTCATTACCAATTTATTCAAGGAATAGTGCTGTATCAATCAGGACGCTACTATCAACAAGCAAGTTTTGCACTTTCTTCCATTCGAGCATTGAATATCACACACACTACCGTTTATAGCAAGGATTTTCGTAAAACCAGAGAGAAAAGATTTTGTTTTAATGATATTATTCTTATGTTACTCGGATTCTTTTGAACAGCGTTCATTTTTCCAAATTGGGATGGAATTATAATGATAAAATTTAATCCGAATTACTGGGCAGTCATCCTTGGCGGTTCCAGTGGTTTCGGCCTGGCTACCGCAAGAAAATTAAGCCAGCACGGCATGAATATTTGCATCGTGCACAGAGACCGCCGCGGCGCGATGAAAAATATCGAACCGGAGTTTGAGGCCATACGGGCGACAGGTGTTAAATTTCTCGCCTGCAATACAAACGCTCTCAGCGAAGAAGGCCGCAGTGAGGTCCTGTCGCAATTGCAACGGGCTATGGGAGCAAACGGCCGCGTGCGCATGGTGCTGCATTCTATTGCTTTCGGCAACTTAAAGCTGATGGTACAGGAACCAGAGAAATTAAAAGAAAAACATGCAAAGATGCTCACAAGTTTAAGCAATAAACTCGGAATCTTACCGAGTGATTTGCAGGAAAATATCGATGCGCTATTTATGGAAGGCATAGAGGAATTCGCCGGTATTACAACCCCCCCGGAATACAACCAGTCCGAACTCCTCGGCGATGAAGATTTTTCCCTGACGCTTTACAGCATGGGTACGAGTCTGGCGAGTTGGGTGCAAGCGATTTTTGCTGAAAAAATGTTTGCTGGGGACGCCCGTGTTTTTGGCCTGACAAGCGAAGGTAACGAAATTGCCTGGAAGGGTTATGCCGCTGTCGCTGCTGCGAAAACCGCCCTTGAAGCGGTCTCCCGTGCCATTGCCAAAGAATACGCACCCTATGGCATTCGCTGCAATGTGATTCAAGCCGGTGTTACCGACACGCCTGCACTGCGCCTGATCCCCGGAAGCAATCACCTCAAAGCCAGCGCAAAAAAACGCAATCCCTTCCAACGCCTGACAACACCGGAAGACGTCGGCAATTTTATTTTCCTGATGTGCCTGGATGAAGCTGCCTGGGCGAACGGCAACATCATTCGCGTCGACGGCGGCGAACACATCAGTGGATAAATGTTAAATCCAAAGTTTGCCTGCACCCATTGTTGAAATAAAAAAATTTAAAACTTAACAGACTACAGAAGCCCATTGCCATTGCGGTGGGCAATTTTCTGTTTGAGCACGATTACTACTAAATATGAGATATTAAAATGATCTACTTACATGGCATTGGCCATTTCCATCCGGAAAATGTTATCGACAATAAATTCCTGGAAGACCTGGATATCGGAACCAACAATGAGTGGATCATCGAGCGCGTTGGCATCGAAACAAGACGCACTGTTTTACCGCTCGATTACATTCGTGAGACACATAACCAAGACATGCGCGCAGCATACGAAGCGAGCCTTTATACCAACGCGAAATCCGGTGCATTGGCAGCTGAAAAAGCCATTGCCGCAGCGGGCATTTCGAAAGAAGATATCGGTCTTGTCATTGCTGGTGGTTGTACGCCTGAATATGAAACACCTGCCGAATCAGCGACCATTGCCGGGGAACTGGGTCTCGAAAAACCGTGTTACGACATCAATTCGGCCTGCAGTACTTTTGGCGCGCATATCTATAATCTTTCGATGATGCGCCCCGAAGCTTTGCCGGAATATATTCTGTTGGTTATCGTTGAAAACAGCACACGCTCCGTCGATTACAGTGACCGGTCAGCAGCCGTGCTCTGGGGCGATGCCTCCATGGCAGCGGTCGTCTCAACGCGTGTTCCGGGGCCGGCGCAAATCGATTTCAGTACGCTCACTTCGAGCCCGGCCGGCTGGGATAAAGTTGTGGTGCATCGCATGCATCACTTCACCCAGGAAGGCAAGACTGTTCAGACATTTGCGATCAAACGCACGATTCGCCTTTACCGGGAAATCGAAGAAAAATTTGGCGCCTCACACGACAAACTTTACTTCATCTCCCATCAGGCGAATTTACGCATGCTCGAATCGGTGTGCAGCCGCTGCAACATTCCTGATGATCTGCATTTGTATAACGTCGATAAATTTGGCAATACCGGAGCCACAGGAGCACCAACTGTTTTAAACCAAAACTGGTCGAAATTCAAACCTGGCGATGCCGTTGCCCTGATCGTCGTCGGAGCCGGATTGAGTTGGTCAAGCATGTTTGTTGAATTTAATGAGTTGAAAAAATAGGTCAAAAAATTGAAATATTCAGAATTTCTCGAACGCAATCATTTCACAAAAGAAGAGCTTATTGCCTTTGCCTACGGGCGGCTCGTCGATGATCCTCCTGAGGAATTTTCCCGCTTGCCGGCGCCACCTTTTCTCATGGTGGATCGTATCATCGAATTGGAACGGCAAGGCCGCAAAGGGCGCATGGTTGCCGAACAGGACATCGGAATTGACGACTGGTTCTTCCAGTGCCACTTCAACGGCGACCCGGTACAACCAGGTTGCCTCGGCGTCGATGCCATCTGGCAACTGCTCGGATTTTACTGTGTCTGCAACGGCAGTATCGGCAATGGGCGAGCCCTGGGCTGCAAAGAAGTTGCTTTTGACGGACAGATTCGACCGCACAACAAAGTGGTGCGTTATGAAATCGATGTTCGCCGCTACAGTGTTTTACAAGGGGGAAAAACCTCCCTCGTTATCGGCAATGGCCGCGTTCTGGTGGATGGAGAATTAATCTATACCGTAAACGATGCAAAGGTCGGCATTTTTACCGGCATCGCTTACACAGACTACCCGGCAAAATCGAAAAACGCTGTGGGTGGTATCATAAACAGAGAAATTTAAATGGCATTTACAAAAGAAGAAATCCTCGCACTCGTTCCACAACAACCCCCTTTTCGTTTCATCGATGAGATAATCGACCTCGATGATGAAGGTATAGTGGCAACGTATACCTTCAAAGAAAATGAGTCTTTTTATGAAGGCCATTTTCCTGGAAATCCTATCACACCTGGCGTTATTCTGCTGGAAACAATGGCGCAAACCGGTGTTGTCGCTTACGGACTTTACCTGGCTTCCAAATCAATGTCTCTGGAAGAAATCCAGAAAACTTTGACCGTTTTCACAGATGCCGAAGTGGAATTTACCGGCATGGTGCGACCCGGAGATAAAGTCATTATCAAAGCCCAAAAGCTGTTTTTTCGCCGACTGAAACTCAAAGCACAGGCAGAAATCAGGTTGGAAAATGGTGAGATTGTCTGTTCAGGAACGATTGCTGGCATAGGAGTAAAATCAAATGGATAAACAAAGAGTTGTTGTTACCGGCTTGGGCATCGTGGCGCCCAATGCCGTCGGACTCGAAGCCTACGAGCAAGCCTTGCGTGAGGGAAAATCCGGTATCCGCTTTATCCCCGAGCTGGAAGAACATAAATTCGGTTGCCGCGTTGGTGGCATACCGCAAAACATCGATGAATTAAGCAAAAACTATTTTACCGAAGAACAGCTTCTCGCAATGAATACGGGCATTACCTACGGCGGTATCGCGGCAATCGACGCATGGCGGGATGCAGGCTTTGAGATGCCGGATGCGGAATCGGGTACAGTCGAATGGGATACTGGCGCAATCGTGGGAACCGGCATCGGTGGTGTCGATACGACGGGAGAGAAAATCGTCCCCATGACCGACGCGAAAAAAGTTCGCCGGTTGGGCAGTACAGCCGTGGAACAGGCGATGGCCAGTGGTATTTCCGCAAAAATCAGTGGCTGGCTGGCGCTGGGAAATCAGGTGACAACCAACAGCAGCGCATGCAGCACAGGAACTGAAGCCATTATCGATTCCTACTATCGAATCCGCCACGGCATGGCCAAACGCATGCTGGCCGGTGGTGCGGAAGGCTCTTCCCGCTACTGCTGGGCCGGTTTTGATGCCATGCGCGTTTTAAACCGCACAAAAAACGAAACGCCAGAGGAAGCATCACGGCCGATGAGTGCCACCGCGGCGGGGTTTGTCCCAGGCTCGGGATCGGGTATTCTGGTACTCGAAAGTTTGGAAAGTGCATTGGAACGCGGCGCGAAAATTTACGCTGAAATTATCGGTGGAATGATTAATTGTGGTGGACACCGCATGGGTGGCAGCATGACCGCACCCAATCCGGTCGGTGTGCAACGCTGCATCCAGGGTGCAATCGCCGATGCAGGAATCAAGAGCCGCGATATCGACACCATCAATGGTCATTTAACCGCGACATTTGCTGACCCGTATGAGATAAAAAACTGGCAAAATGCCCTTGGTGTTGAACCGGAAGAACTGCCTCTGGTTAATTCCACAAAATCGCTTATCGGGCATGGCCTGGGAGCCGCGGGCGGCCTGGAATCCGTTGCTTGTGTTTTGCAAATCGCGAAAGGATTCGTGCACGGTTCGGTCAATTGTGAAGATTTGCATGAGGATATACAGCCATTTGCGAAGAGTATTGTACAGAAAACGCGCGATGTTGACATCGAGATTCTCGCAAAAGCAAGTTTTGGCTTTGGCGACGTGAATGCCTGTGTTATTTACAAAAAATGGCGTGCATAATGAAATTTTTTTTATTATACTTTGCGTTCTGATAAATAAATTTAAGCTGCCCTATTCATACACACCGGGATTGGAACCGGAGATATCCACCGCCCATCATTCAATTTGAGCTTCTCATGAATAAGGCCAATTCAATTGAAAATTATGTTTTAAAATAAATTCACTACAATAAAAGGAGAATGAAATGACCCAAGAAGAAGTTTTTGGAAAAGTCAAAGAAATCTTGCAAAAATACAGCAAAGCCGGTCTGGCCGATGCAGATATAAAAATGGAAACATCCATTCTGGATGATTTGAAAGTGAACTCCGCCCGTCTCGTAGATATCGTTCTCGATTTCGAAGATGCTTTTGATATTGAAGTCGAAGACGATGATGCCGATAAAGTACGCACAGTAGGTGATGGTGTTAATCTTATTTTAGCAAAACTTTAAGAGTACTATGGAAAAACAGAATCCGAAATTACTGAATAAAAAAGAGCGTTTCTCACTTTTTACCCAGCGTTTTGTTGGCTGGGCGACCATGCCCTTTTGGAACAACATGGCCGTTATTCTCATGCGATTCTGGGCAAAATACCATGTGCCCGATCTGCGCAATATTCGCAAACAGTTCAAACAAATGCTCAAGGATGCCGACGGTCCAATCATCGTGTGTGCGAACCACCTGACAAAAATTGACAGTGTGCTGATCAATTGGAGTCTGGCTTCGTGGTGGACATACATGAAACACTACCGCAGCTTTTCCTGGAATATGCCAGAACGCGCCAATTTTGCCAGCAATCCGGTTTTGCGTGGTATTTGCTATCTCGCCAGTTGCATTCCGGTAGACCGTGGTGGTGACCGCGACATTGTGAAAAAATCCATTGACAAGATCACGCATATGATGCACAAAGGACACACGGTGACAATTTTTCCGGAAGGCAAGCGCAGCCGGATAGGAAAAATTGATGCCGATGATTATTCCTATGGTGTAGGCCGGCTTGTCAAGACAGTGCAGAATGCAAAAGTGTTGTGTGTTTACTTGCGGGGTGAAGCCCAGGAAACCTTCAGTAGCATACCGAAACGTGGCCAAAAGTTTTACCTCGATATGAAACTTATCGCGCCGGAAAGTCCATTTAAAGGATTGCGTGCGACCAAGGACATATCTGAACAGGTCATTCAACAGCTTACGGCAATGGAAGAGCGCTACTTCACCTATTTTCCACAACCAGCACAAGCCTAAGTTTTACGAGGCAGGCATGTCCTGCCTCGATACCGCGTATTTTGAACCTTATTTCGTCTCGCCAACCGTCACTCCACATTCCAGTTCACATGAAATAAAACCAAAACACGCATTCTCGTTCGACTGATGCTATTGATAAAACCACAATTCCTTACAGTAATCCAAATCGACGAGCCGGTCGAAGTAAATGAAATGAAACACGATTTACATGCTTCTGGTTCGTTGTCGATCAAATTGAATGACATAATTTTCAATCAGGCAAAAGGATAAAAGAATGAAGGCCAAGGAATCCCAAAACGGCAGCACTGGTAAAATTATTGACGTGGATGCGAAAACTTCTGATCGTAGAGGCCTGGCAGGATTATTTGAAAATATCCTTCGGCGCTTTCGAATTGTCACCTATCTCATCGCGCTGATTCCACTCTACCTCATGGTCATTTTAGCAATGAGCCTTTCTGCAATGCCGGGCGTTTATTTTGTTAAATTCGTACTCGAAAACACCGCACAATGGCCGGAATTTTTTCATTACGGTGCTATTGCCTTCAGTCTGATCAGCAGTTATTTTCTTTATGGATTTGCAATTATTTTCGTCGTGCCCTTATTTAATAAATTGCTGCCGTTCCGGGTTAAACCATTTCGTGGCAGTTATTTCTCGGCCGCGGCCGTTCCCTGGTTTTTTCATAATGCGCTGAATTATGTCGTTCGTTATACGTTTTTAGAATTTGTGACCCCAACCCCTCTCAATTTACTTTTTTACCGCATGATGGGAATGAAAATTGGCAAAGGCGCGCATATCAACACCACCAATATTTCTGATCCGGCCCTCATCCAAATTGAAGATAAAGTGACAATTGGTGGCTCTGTGCACCTGATGGCGCATTATGCGACCAAGGGCTATTTGATTATCGAGCCAATTATAATTCGCGAAGGTGCCACTGTCGGATTAAAAGCCACAATTATGGGTGATGTTGAAATCGGTGCCGGTGCGACGATTGCTCCCCACGAGGTCATTTTACCGAAATCGCGTATTGCCCCGGGAAGAAAACCAACAATGAACAACACCATTGAAATGAATAATCAAAACCAGCCAACGTCGAACACGCTTTAACAGTCCGATTTTGTGGTTTCCAACACGCATAGTGGTACAACAGGCCCGTCTTCACGCACTTCCTCAACCAGTAATGGCAAATCGCCAGTAGTACATCTAAAGTAATTATAATTAGAAAAGTACGTAGTATTTCTCCCGAAGAGGCAAGTACAGTAATTGCTTTAATTATATTTGGATTATGCTTCGGATTTTTATATAAGGATAAGAATGGTTAAAACTACCCTGCGTTTCATTAACAAACTTAGCATTTTAATTATAGTACTTACGCTCATCAACACCCTCACATCCGGCTGCGGGAAATCCCCCCAAAAGCCAAACATTCTGTTCATCGCCGTTGATGATTTGCGCCCTGAATTGGGAATCTATGGCCAAAATTATGTTCAGAGTCCCAATATTGATCGGTTGGCAGAATCCGGTTTCACTTTCACACGCGCTTTCTGCCAGTCCGCTGTCTGCAATCCTTCGCGCGCAAGTTTGCTCACCGGATTGCGTCCGGATTCCATCAAAGTGTGGGATTTACGCACCAAACTGCGAGATACAGTACCGGATGTCGTCACCTTGCCACAGTATTTTAAAAACAACGGCTATCATTCCGTCGCTATCGGTAAAATATTTCACAATGTGATTCCCGATTCACAATCCTGGAGCGAGCCGAAATTACACATCGACGGCTATCCCTTTGATCCCGATGCCGTCTACCGCATGGAGGAAAATGTCGCCTGGCTGGAAAAACGCAAGCAACAGATCATTGCCGCCGGAAAGGAGAAAAGACACATCGACCGGCTCGGGCAATGGTATTTGAAATATGTGGCCACGGAAAACATCGATGTGCCGGATGATGCTTATTTCGATGGGGCACAGGCGGATGTGGCTGTTAAAAAATTAGCCGAGTTAAAAAAGATGGATAAACCGTTCTTTTTCGGTATTGGTTTTTACCGGCCGCATTTGCCATTCAACGCGCCGAAAAAATACTGGGATTTGTACGATCGTAATCGTATCCCCCTCGCCGAAAACGATTTTCTTCCGGAAAATGCCCCCCTCATGGCGATCAACAACATGCGTGAATTGCGGGGTTATGCTGATTTCAAACAGGTTCCCAAGCCTCACGAAGGAAAATTAAATGAGCAGGATGCCCGTCTGTTAAAACACGGCTACCTCGCTTCCGTGAGTTACATCGATGCGCAGGTCGGCAAACTGCTTGATGCATTGGAAAAAGAAGGCTTGGCAGAAAACACCATTGTCGTGTTGTGGGGCGACCACGGCTGGAAATTGGGCGAGCACAACAGCTGGGCTAAAATGACCAATTATGAAATCGATACGCGTGTGCCGCTTATCATCCGTGCACCGGGCGTACAGAACATGAACACAAGGCTCAATCAATTGGTGGAATTCGTCGATGTCTACCCGACATTGTGTGAATTGGCCGGTCTGCCTGTGCCTGAACATTTGCAGGGAATCAGCACAGTACCACTCTTGCACAATTCGAATTTGCCCTGGAAAAAAGCCGTCTTCAGCCAGTTTTTGCGAGAGGGAATCTGGATTGCACCGGATGGCGTTGAGTACATGGGTTATGCTATTCGTACGGAGCGCTACCGCTATGTGCGCTGGATTAACTGGGAAACGAAAGAGTTTGCAGCACAGGAATTGTATGATCACCAAACCGATCCCAATGAAAATGTCAACATTGCGGATGATCCGCAGAATGTAGCCGTTGTGCAACAACTCGCAGCACAACTTGATGCGGGGTGGCGAGAGGCGTTGCCGGGCAAGTAAAAGGATAGAGACTACTTTAGTATAATAGACAGATTTATGCTCCTAGAGCGAAAGCGTCTCGCTGAGCGTTATGCACGTTGTCCTCGGCGGGACGCCTTCGGACTAGTTCTCAAGAATTCTGTTTTTTCTTCTCCAATTATTTTAACATCGAACTCACATTAAAATAGCTACAAAAAATGAGGTGTCTCGTGAGATTAGAAATTCATATTATTTCATACAAATGTTTGGCCAAAATAATTTTAATTTTAGCCTTGGGAATATCTGCTACGAATTGCAATAATTTTGCAAACAAATCCCACCCCAACATTCTCTTCATCTCCATCGACGACCTTCGGCCTGATCTCGGTTGTTACGGTAACACAGAAATTAAAACTCCGAATATCGATCGATTTGCCGAAAGCGGTGTTGTCTTTTCCAGCACCTACTGTCAGGCTGCGGTCTGTGCCCCTTCGCGTGCGAGTTTGATGCTCGGCCTGCGCCCGGATTCAAGCCGGGTTTGGCATCTCGGTGACAAATTTCGTGTCATCAATCCGGGCGCGGTGACCATGCCCCAGTATTTTCATAAATTTGGTTATTACACTGTTTCACTGGGCAAAATATTTCACAACTTCATGCCCGATTCAGTCTCCTGGGATGAACCCGATCTGCGTCCGGCGCCTTATCGCACACCGGAGATGGTTAAGCGGGATGCAGAGACCTTCTATTTCAATAAAAAAATTCAGGAAAGCCAGGTCACACTTCGGGCAGAAAAACTCAAACAACGCCCAGCAGCAATTAATTATGCCGATGGCTGGAATGTGGGTCCAGCCTGGGAAGACTCCAATGCACCAGACAGCGCTTTTTACGATGGCGCACAAACGGATCTGGCGATTCAAACACTGCAGCGCTTGCGAGAAAAAGAGCAGCCGTTTTTCATTGCGCTGGGTTACTATCGCCCGCACTTGCCGTTTGTTGTGCCGAAAAAATATTGGGACTTGTACGATCCTGATTCCATTTCACTGGCGCCGAATCCCTTCCTGCCACAGGATGCACCAATTTTTTCCATGAATTCCATGTACGAACTGCGCGGGTACGAGGGCTTTCGCGATATCAAACACCCGTCAGAATTCCACATTCCTGATTCAAGTGCGCGAAAATTAAAACATGGTTATTATGCCAGCGTCAGCTATGTCGACGCCTGCATTGGCCGGCTGATGAGCTCTTTGGATGAACTTGGTTTAGCTGAAAATACCGTCATTATCATCTGGGGTGATCACGGCTGGAAACTGGGCGAGCATAACAGCTGGTGCAAGCAAACGAACTATGAAATCGACACCCGCGTACCAATGATAATCAAAGCGCCTGGCGGCACCGCCAAAGGTACAACGAGCGATGCACTGACTGAGCTGGTTGATATATTCCCGACACTGTGCGATCTGGCAGGAATCGACAAACCGGATTACCTGCAGGGAACGAGTGCTGCCCCTTTGCTGGACCAGCCGGATAAACCATGGAAAGAGGCCGTCTTCAGTCAGTTCCACCGCCGCCCGCGCATCACGCCCGATGGCAAACGCTACATGGGCTATTCGATGCGAACGAAACGTTATCATTACATCGAATGGTATTACTGGGACAATGAAAAGAAAATCACCACCGACTTCGTCGCACGGGAACTCTATGATCACGCTATCGACCCGCAGGAAAATAAAAATATTGCACTGCAACCGACAAATGCCGAGATTATTGACGAGCTGGCGCAAAAACTACATGCCGGATGGCGGGCTGCACGACCAAGCTTGTAGTAGAATTGCCTGTATCGGTATGCCATCGATAAGTAAATTTGGGAGAAGCCGATGTCTATTCTCATAAAAAACGGCCACATCGTTACAGCCTCTGCGGATTATATCGCCAACATTTTCGTAGAAGGGGAAACAATTTCAGCAATTGGTAAAGATCTCCCAATGTCAGCGGATAAAACCATCGATGCGAGCGGCAAACTTGTTTTCCCCGGCGGCGTCGATGCCCATGTGCATCTCGATCTGCCGGTCATGGGCACATTCTCCAGCGACAATTTTGAAACCGGCACACGAGCTGCATTATTCGGCGGCACCACCACGATCATCGATTTTGCCAACCAGACCCGCGGCGAAACACTGCACGCAGCTGTGGACGAATGGCACAAAAAAGCTGCAGGAAATGCATTGTGCGACTACGGTTTTCACGTGTCGGTGACCGATTTTAATCCCACCACTAAAGCCGAAATCAAACAACTCATCGATGATGGCATCACTTCCTTTAAAACATTCATGGCCTATAAAGGCACCTTAATGATCGACGATGGCCAAATGATGGGCATCATGGATGAGGTCAAAAAGCACGGCGGCATCGTGACGGTGCATGCGACAAACGGTGATATGATTGAGGCGCTTGTCAAGAAACATCAGGCAGAAGGTAAGCTGACACCGCTTTATCACTATCGCTCGCAGCCGGAAATTACCGAAATCGAAGCGTGCGGACGGTTTATCGATATGGCGAATTATACCGGCGTCACCTGCCTGATTGTGCATATGACCAGCGCAGGGGCTTTGAACAAGGTGCGCGAGGCAAGTAAACGCAATCAGCGGGTTTTTGTCGAAACCTGTCCGCAGTATTTGTTGCTGGATGCCTCGGTTTATGAAAAGGAGAATTTTGAAGGAGCGAAATGGGTGATGTCGCCACCGATTCGTGAGCAAAAGGATCGGGAAGCGCTGTGGGCGGGATTGAATCAGGGGATGATACAGACTGTTGGGACTGACCACTGTCCGTTTTTTATGGAACAAAAGCGAAAAGGGGAAGACGACTTCACAAAAATTCCTAATGGTGCGCCAGGCATTGAGCATCGGATTGAGTTGCTTTACAGCGAAGGAGTGCGAAAAGGACGCATCAGTTTAAATAAATTTGTTGAAGTGATATCGACAAATCCTGCGAAAATTTTCGGCATGTACCCGCGCAAAGGCACACTCGCCATCGGCGCTGACGCGGATATCGTCATTTTTGATCCTGAAGAGCAGCACACAATTTCAGCGAAAACACACCATCACAACTGTGACTATTCCGCTTATGAAGGCCGGGAAGTGACTGGAAAGTGCAAAACTGTTCTTATGCGAGGAAAGGTTGCGGTTGAAAATGATGAAATGAAAATCGAAAAAGGATATGGGCAGTTTTTAAAGCGTGGGATATCGTCGTTGGTGATTTGAATTGCTTTCCATTACTTTGTCACAGCTTAATTTGTGAGTTTGGTTCCTGAAAAGTCATGCCGGTTTGCGTTTTTTGCAATACCGGCATCCTATCGTGTTGAGATGTACTATTCTAAAAATCAAATTTGTGGATGAATTATTAAGATTCCGGTCTTTTGCTGAGAAGCGCAAAAACCGGAATGACTTGTACCATTATCTACCGCACAACCTGCATCGTTTTTGAAATGATCTGATCATTTGAACGCAGGCGAATGAGATAGGTGCCACTGGGTGCCAGCATGCCTGTTTCATTGCGTCCATCCCACAAGACTTCGTGGCGCCCAGGCTGGTAGGTGTCGGCACTGACTGTTTTAATTAACTGACCAGTAATATTGTAAATATTGACATCGACCTGCGAGTTAGCCTGCAATTCAAAGGGGATGCGTGTGCCTTCGGAAAGGCTGAATCCCGGACGAAACGGATTGGGATAATTCTGGTGCAAAGCAAGGGAGTTTGGCGGCAGAACCATAACAGCAATTTCGCGGGAATAGTTGATGGTTCCGTCATTGTCAACTTGACGCAGGCGAAAATTGTGCTGTCCCGCCAGTTTAGCTTCGAAGGCAAATGTATAATTATGCGATTCGACGGTGGTCCCGTTTCCTTCCACAAAACCGACATCGCGAAACAAATCATTTCCGAGGCTGTGTTCGATATAAAATCCCAGATTGTTCGATTCGGTAGCCGTATTCCAGCTTAAATTGATAACGTAATTGTCAGCTATACCGCCGAAGGTGAGAAGCTCAACCGGGGTCGTTCCCGGTACGAGATACTGCGCTACAACACCGAAGAACCGGTTGGCCATGGCATCATAACCGGTGTTGTTGGGATGCAGGTAATCGGTTCCGTTATTCACCATATAATCGGTTTCCCAATTATTATGGTTGACGAATTGATTGTACTGATCCACATAAAAAATTGCCTTGCCTTCCTGATTGCGACGACGGTCTACCAGGGTCCAGATATCATCATTCAAATCGGTAGTTTGCGAATTTTTTCCATCCAATCGCGGAATGATACCGCAGAGAAAGACTTTGATATTGATGCCATAATTCCAAATAATGTCGAGGGCTACGTCGATATCATTCACAATCGAAGATGCCGCGCGATTTGAAGAGATATCGTTCGTGCCGATATGAAAAAGCACAAAATCGGGTGTATCGTTTTGTGCAACGAGGGTATTTAACCAGCTCTGGGCATTGGAGCGAATAAAATCCGCCTTTTTGCCTGCCCATCCATCATGCTCCGCATCACCAAAATCACCGTTGCTGAGCGTACCGACAAAATTAATGTCAACACCTTCATTTTGCTGATTGACATAATCTTTCAAATCGTAGTACAAAGGTTTACGATAACCGTTGTAATTTGTGGATCCTTCCCCTTCTGTTATTGAGTTCCCAAGCGGCCATATATTATACGTTTGTGCCTGTGTTGTTGAACCGGAGATAAAGAGCATCAGAGCAAGTGCAGTAACAAGTCGGTGCCACATAAACATAAATCCTTTTATACGAAATGTGTTCGATTCCTTGATTAGCGAACGGATTAAAAAATTGTGAAGCAATTATTTTAGCAAAGTTCAGACCATTTTTATAGGAACTCTGACCAGTCTGTCAAGTAATGAATCAGCCAGACGGTGCGCCTGCCTGCACTGAGTAAAGTCGAAGTGTCGAAACACCCGGTTCTACGCTCAAATTCGGGCATTTCGGCAAGCTCAGGGTCCGAATTTGCATGCTTTTCCACAGTCTCGACAGGCTTCAAAACACTGTCAGTGTTGCCTGAGTTTTGTTTATAATAACGACAAAGCCTTTAAACCGCGAATGAATTTAGTACAGCGTTTCAATTTGAGCCATTTTGATTAAATGCTCGCAACAAGAAACGCCCTCCTATTCATAATCGACCAGAAAAGCAATTCACTTGTGCAACGATAGTGCATTTAACTTTAATATTTTAGTGCAATGAAAATCAACCGGTTCTATTGAGCTGCTGATCACAGGACAGCCATTAAAAGCATTTCGACAAATAACCGTTGCGGTGATTCTATTTTTTACTGAGATTCCGAGGTGAAACAATCCACTCTTGCTTTTCATTGCAAATTAACGTAGAGTAACAGAATTTGAAATCTGAACTACGCTGATGCTTAGTAGTTCAATTGAGTTTATCCTTTATTCGCTTGGAGGAAAGATGCGTAAAATAATTGGATTTTTGTTTTTATTGTGTGCAATAAGTCAAATTCAGGCGCAGGAAAAACGCCCGATCACTTTTGAAGATTTCTGGGGATTTGAACGGGTAAGCGATCCGCAGCCATCCCCGGATGGGAAATGGGTGGCTTATACCGTGACCACCTACGATATCACCACGAATAAATCCAACAGCGATATATACCTGGTTTCTATCGACGGTAAAGACACCAAACAATTTACGAGTTCGCCAAAACGTGAATCGCAGCCGCGCTGGTCCCCTGATGGAAAAACCATCGCATTTGTATCGAACAGGGATGGAAATGCCCAAATTTACCTAATGCCCGTCTCGGGCGGTGAAGCACGCAAATTAACCACTATTTCTACCGGTGCAAGCGGCCCTGTATGGTCTACGGATGGTAAAAACATCATCTTTACTTCCACCGTTTATCCTGACTGTGAAAATGATGACTGCAATGCTAAAAAACTTCAGGCGCAGGAATCGAATCTTGTGCAGGCGCAAATCTGGGATCGTCTGATGTTCAAACATTGGAACGATTGGACCTATGGTATGCGAAGCCATGTTTTTGTTGCTTCTACAGAAGATGGGAGTTTTCGTGATGTGACACCGGGAGATTTCGACAGCCCGCCGATTAGTCTGGGCGGCTCACCAGATTACGCCATCTCCCCCGATGGTAGTGAAATCTGTTTCGTAAAAAATCCAGAGGATGTCGTCGCAGTCAGCACAAACAATGATCTGTACATTGTAGCGACCAGTGGCGGTGAAGCAAAACA
This sequence comes from Deferribacteres bacterium, assembly GCA_020633655.1. Classification (GTDB taxonomy): domain Bacteria; phylum Zhuqueibacterota; class Zhuqueibacteria; order Zhuqueibacterales; family Geothermadaptataceae; genus Bioreactorimicrobium. The sequence continues at coordinate 198,855 of JACKDF010000009.1, read as the reverse complement.
AATTACAACCAACTCAGGGAATGATGCCAATCCTGTATACAGTCCGGATGGGAAATACATTGCCTATACATCCATGGCGCGCGGCGGTTTTGAAGCCGACAAGCGGGTATTAATGCTGTATAACCGAAAAAACGGCACTTCCCGGGCACTAACACAATCTCTTGATCGTTCAGCAACTGATCTTGCCTGGAATTCAAAAAGCAATGCGATTTATTTTCTCACAGAAGATGGCAGTTGTCAGTCGATCTACTCTGTTGATATAAATTCAGCAAAAACCACACAAATCACCCAGGGTTTGTACAATAAATCACTGAGTTTAGCCACCGGTGACAAATTGGTTTTTATCCAGGAAAAGATTAACAAACCTGCGGACGTCTGGGTTGCCGATAAAAATGGAAAAAACGCCAAACAGCTCACCTTCCACAACAAGGATAAATTATCACAACTCGAAATGAATCCATTGGAAGAATTCTGGTTTGCAGGCGCAGGTGGCACAAAAGTACACGGATTTATGGTAAAACCGCCCCAATTCGATCAAGTGAAAAAATATCCGGTTATTTATCTTGTTCACGGCGGCCCACAGGGGGCCTGGCATGACAGTTTCCACTACCGTTGGAACGCGCAGATGTTCGCTGCTCCCGGTTATGTCGTTGTCATGGTCAATCCGCGCGGTTCTACAGGGTACGGTCAACAATTCACCGATGAAATTTCCCGGGATTGGGGCGGAAAAGTCTACGAAGACTTAAAAAATGGTTGGGAATATCTTGGTGCCAACTTCGATTTCATCGATGCGAATCGTATGGGCGCAGCCGGCGCCAGCTACGGCGGGTATATGATGTACTGGTTAGAAGGGCATGATAATCCATTCAAATGCCTGGTCGCCCATGATGGTGTTTTCAACCTGGTCAGCATGTATGGCACAACGGAAGAATTATGGTTTCCGGAATGGGAGATGGGTGGTGCACCCTGGGAAAATCCTGAACTCTATGCAAAATGGTCCCCGTCGAACTACATAAATGATTTCAAAACCCCGATGCTCATTGTTCACAGTCAGAAAGACTTTCGCGTTGATCTCGGGCAAGGATTCGAAGCCTTTACCGCACTGCAAAAAATGAATGTGCCAAGCAAATTTCTTTATTTCCCGGACGAAGATCACTTCGTAAGTAAGCCGCAAAATGCAAAATTGTGGTGGAATACCTTGCACGAATGGTTCGCAGAGTATTTAAAATAGCAGTTGTGGATGATCGGTCAGAGGATCACCCCTGATCGGAAAATTATAAGGGACATCTGTCCCAATTGATTTATCTGTACATGAGCCAATTCATACGCAAGCTTAAGCAAAAAAAAAGCCGCAGTGATGAGTCGAGAAGTCCCCTTAACTCAATTACAGCACTGCAGCTTATCATAGGAGGAAGGTGGATAGTGTAAAAATTGGTCGCAGACGAAAAAACTATCCGTCACCAATTTTGCTGGTACTGTACAAACTGCAATTAAAGGCTGCGGAAAGCTGCAGTGCTTTTTTTTTAAAATTAACCAGCTTTAATCATACAATGTTTAAAGTGAACGATGGACAGGGGCTGTCTCCTGCCCAATCCTCCTGTTTATGAATAAAGCAGGTTGAATTGATAGGATTTTGAGTTGTGTATGCATGTGATTTTTCACCCTGATGTTACAATATTTCCAGACATATTCAGTTTGGGTTGCTTCTTTCTGATCTATGCGGAAATTCACTATCGCCTACCATTTTTTCCCAGTCGTTACTACCGAAAAGAACCGGAGATCATCGCGGATGCGCCAACCCGGTTGCAACCACGCGAAAAATTACCGGTTTTGTTGATTGTCAAGGATGCACTGCTCTTTCCCATTCATTTTATAAAAATCCGTGTAATCATCACCGACAGCCAAAATTATGAGTTTGAATCCGAAATCCAAATAGAAGAAAAAATCGACGATACTTATTGGGAAAAAATATTCGAAATCGAACCAGAGGAAACACTGCATGGCACCTGCACTATCACCGTCGAGATGCACTTTCGTGCCAATGGCCGTATGCGAGTGTGCATCAACGATAATTACAGGCTTTCAAACTCGAAGCCATTTACCACTCATTTTGCTAAAAGCCCACTTCCAATGGCGGCAGATTATTTAACAGGCGATTTGCATGTTCATTCCAACTACACTAACGATCAGCTGGAATTTGGGGCTTCTATTGAAGCAACGGCTCGCCTGGCTAAAAGCATGGGCCACAGTTTTGTCGGCATCACGGATCATTCGTACGATCTTGACGATTATCCTGACAATTTTTTGAAAAACGATCCCGGGTTGGAAAAATGGAGTGCATTTCAAAAGGAAGTAAAAAAACGAAATGCCGCTGACGAAACATTTGTGATCTTACCCGGCGAAGAAGTTTCCTGCGGCAATCAAAAAAAAGAAAACGTGCATTTTCTCGTTTATAACAATGAAACGTTCCTACCCGGAACCGGAGACAGCGGTGACAAATGGTTTCGTACCCGGCCTGACTTATCCATAAATGAAGTCGTCACACGTTTATCCGAAAGTGCAGCTTGTTTCGCATCGCATCCGGAAGCAACACCGCCATTTTTTCAAAATCTCCTTTTAAATCGTGGCAAATGGCACGCGCCGGATTACCAGCAAGCAGGGTTACACGGCATGCAAATCTGGAATGGCGAAGAAGTTAACTCCGACGCCAGCCTGGCGACCTGGCGGCAATTGCTATTGCAAGGGAAGCGATTTTATATCATTTCGGGAACGGATGCCCACGGTAATTTCAATCGATTTCGGCAGATCACTAAACCCCTGCTGGCAATGGCTGATCTAGCGAATTGGCAGGTATTTGGAAGTCATCGCAGTCTCATTTTGCACCCAGGGAAGGCGACAACGAATTCCATAGCGCAGGCCCTACGTGCGGGGCAATCTGCGGTAACTTCCGGACCTTTTCTTTCACTCCATGCACAAAGTGATGACCGCTTCATTGCTATGGGGAGTGAAATCACAACCCTGGCTGCACAACTTACCATTCATGCGCTTTCAACCGAAGAATTTGGACCAATTCACGGTATAACGGTCTACCGTGGTGATTTGTTAAATCAAATAGAGGAAATAATCCTGCAAGAAAACACTTTTGCGAATCCATTGGAAATTACCTTCGAGTTGAACATAAACGCTGCTACTGAACAAAAATTTTATTACCGAGTGGCTTTAGTTGGTGAGATAAAAAACTCGATGCGAATGCAGGCATTAACAAATCCAATTTGGCACTCGCCTGTGGATATATAAAAACACAAGGAAAACAATCATGCAGATAAAAATACTCATAACTGGCGGGACTTTTGATAAAACCTACAACGAAATTACAGGCGAATTGCAATTCAAAGACACCCACTTACCGGAAATGTTAAAAACAGCACGATCACGGCTCCCCATTATCGTACGCAATATCATGATGGTCGACAGCCTTGACATGACCGACACCGACCGGCAAATCATTCTCAACATATGTAAAAAAGCGGAGGAAAAACATATTGTAATTACCCACGGCACAGACACGATGGAACAAACTGCGCGACTACTTGGCGAAAATATCCGGGAAAAAACCATCGTACTCACCGGAGCATTGATCCCTTTTGCCTTTGGCAGTTCCGACGGTTTCTTCAACCTCGGTAGTGCACTTTCGTTTGTACAAGCCCTGCCCGAAGGCGTTTACATAGCCATGAACGGGCGTTATTTCAACTGGGACAATGTACGTAAAAACCGGGAATTGGGCATATTTGAAGCTATACGTTAATTCAGAAAAGAGAGTCGCTGCTAATGAAAAAGAACAAATCATCTTATTCCCCTCCCATAATTTGTGCCCACAGGGGTGCATCGGGTTATGCACCCGAAAATACGCTGGCTGCATTTAAAAAAGCACTTGAATTGAAAACAGATATGGTTGAACTGGATGTGCAGCAGATCAGCGATAACAAATTGTATATCATGCACGATACAGAAATTGATAGAACAACCAATGGTACGGGATCGCTGTCAAAATTAACTTCACCCGAGGTTGAAAAACTCGATGCCGGAAGCTGGTTCAGTGAAAAATTCCAAGGTGAACCCGTCCCGCAATTTGAGGCTGTTCTGTCACTGGTTAAAGGTAAAGCGGCATTGAATATCGAACTAAAATGCAACGGTTCCAGGGACAATTTAATTCAATCGGTTATAGAAAAAATCCGCGAATTCGGCGTCGAAAAAGAATGCGTATTGACCTCCTTCGATTTTGCAATCATCGATGAAGTCCGACGCCAGGCACCCGATCTTTCTGTGGGATACATCTTCAATGCACGTGGTTTTCTCCCTCATGTATTCCGTGCAAACGTTGAGGTATTGAGTATTCACTTTGCCCTGGCGAACACGATTTTTGTTAAACTCGCTAAAAAATTTGGGAAAAAAGTATTTGTATGGACGGCCAACAAGGATTGGTTGATGCGGCGAATGTGCAGATTAGGCGTAGATGGCATTATAACGGATTACCCTGATAAACTTGCGAAAGTTATCGAAACATTTATGCATAAAATGAACTAAAAATTCTGCATCATCCACAAAATAATGCGTCCTTTACGAAAAACACGCGTCGCTATAAATCAATATTCTCAAATTTCAAATTAGCATTAATTCTCACGAAAAAGAACATGACGAATGAAATAGTAAAAACTTTCCACCTCCAATTAAAAAAATATATTCAGTACCGGATTCACAATGCTGAAGACGCAGAAGATATCCTGCAGGATGTGTATCTTAAAATTCATACAAAATCTGCGAGTTTACAAAATCGGGAAAAGCTGCAGGCATGGCTATTTCAGATCGTCCGCAACACCATAATCGATTATTATCGCAAGAAAAAACCAACTTTTGATATAGATGACGCACAAGATATTCCCATGCTCGAGGTTCAGCAACAGAGAGCAGAAAAACTTGCGACATGCATCGAACCACTCATTCATACGCTGCCGGAAAAATATCGACAGGCTTTATTACTCACGGATATTGAAGGCATGCCACAAACGAAATTAGCAGAGGCATTGGGTTTATCCGCCTCAGGGGCAAAATCACGGGTGCAACGCGCGAGACAAAAATTGAGATACGCAATCCAGACATGTTGTGAGATCAAGCACGATTCACGGGGGAATATTCTTGATTACAAAGTACGCGAGCAATCATGTTAATTCTTTCAAAAAAATGGTATTTCACTTGCCTTTAGAAACTGATTCTCTAAATTAACATCTGTTATTTTTGTTCTTATAAAAATCCACGCCTTATTTTTTCTGTCTTATAATCTCCAATAACGCTGGCATTTATTCACTTTGCGTCATTGGTATTTTTTTACCAATATTGGTTGTTTTAGTCAATTAATTAAATCAAAAAATAAAATTCCCCGAACAAGAAGGAAAAAGGAGTCACAATTATGCGAATGATTATTCAAAAAGACTACGATGCCATGAGCCAGTGGACAGCGAACTACATCGTCAGTAAAATAAATAAATTCAACCCAAGTCAAGAAAAGCCTTTTATTCTTGGTTTGCCCACCGGCTCTTCCCCGGTAGGAACGTATGAAAAACTCATAGAGCATTACAAAGCCGGCAAAATTTCCTTTAAAAATGTCATCACTTTCAACATGGATGAGTACATCGGAATCTCCGAAAGCCACCCTGAAAGCTATCATTATTTCATGTACAGTAAATTCTTCAACCATATCGATATTCCAAAAGAGAACATCAACATCCTGAATGGCAATGCTGAAGATCCGGAAGCAGAATGCGCCCAATACGAAGAAAAAATCAAAAAAAATGGGGGTATTCATTTGTTTTTAGGCGGTATCGGCCCGGATGGCCACATCGCATTCAACGAACCCGGTTCATCCCTTACCTCCCGTACCCGGGTAAAAACTTTAACCTATGATACGATTTCTGCCAATGCCCGCTTTTTTGGGAATGATGTAAAAAAAGTTCCGCACACAGCGCTCACAGTCGGTGTGGGCACGGTTATGGACGCCAAAGAAGTGCTCATTCTGGTGAGTGGTTACGCAAAGGCGAATGCACTGCAAAAAGGAATAGAAGAAGGTGTCAATCACATGTATACGATTTCTATGCTGCAGCTGCATCCCAAGGGCATGGTCGTCTGCGACGAAGATGCAACGATGGAGCTTAAAGTATCCACCGAGCGCTATTTCAAAGATGTCGAACGTTTTAATCTGGAACCGATTACTGTGTAACTTTTCGTGAAGAATATTTGAATTATTTTTTAATAAATAAAACAACTCTGTAGAGTTCATCCGGGAAAGGCGTCATTCCGGTAAGTTTTTAGCCGAAACGAAGTTCGGCGAAGCAAAATCCATTTCTTTCAACCTCAACCAATAGTGGATTCCGGTATGAAGAAAAACTAAGCATTGCCGGATAGATTCTATGTAGAATGCCCCTCGTGGGGCAAATTTAAGGGATTTCGTTGGAGCATAAAATGAATTTAATCGACAGCTTCATTGAGAAAGCGCATAAAAAGCCAGCAAAGCTTGTTTTTCCCGAGGGAAGTGATGAACGAATCATCCAGGCAGCAGCTGAGGTGCAGGCGCTGGGATTTGCAAAACCAATTTTGATCGGTGATAATGAGGAAATAATGCGCATTGCTTCTTCACACAACACGTCGCTTGCCGGAATTGAAATCATCGATTTGCAGGAACAGGAAGAGAAATTAGCCTATTTTGCAGACATGTATGCCACCTCCCGGGACATGAAATTAGCCATCGCAAAAAAAATGGTGAAGAAACCTTTGGCCTTCGGTGGTATGATGGTAAAATCAGGAGAAGCAGATGGCATGGTTGCGGGTGTGGCCACAGCAACGGCCTTCGTTATCCAGATCGCATCACTGACTATTGGATTAAAGGAAGGTTTCACCAAACCTTCGAGTTTTTTCATCATGGTGGTACCAGAGTTCGCAGGGGAAAAGGATAAAGTCTTCATTTTCGCTGATTGCGCGGTTGCCGTTTCACCGTCGGCACAGGAGCTGGCGGAAATTGGTGTAGCTGCAGGTTTAAATGCAAAAGCTCTGTTGGATTTGGAACCTCGCATCGCTTTTTTATCCTTCTCAACCAAGGGCTCAGCGAATCATGCCGACGTCGATAAAGTCGTACAAGCTGTTGAGATTGCAAAAATACTCAATCCGGATCTGGCGATAGATGGTGAGTTACAGGGAGACGCAGCCATTGTCCCCAGGGTGGCAGCCAAAAAGGTTAAGGAAAGTCATGTTGCCGGTTCTGCTAATGTCCTGGTCTTTCCCGATCTTGATTCTGGCAACATCAATTACAAATTGGTGCAATACCTGGCACATGCCAAAGCCTACGGACCAATCATGCAAGGATTCGCAAAACCGGTAAACGATATGTCGCGAGGCGCTACGGTTGACGATTTAGTTGCAGTCGCAGCAATTACCGCAGTTCAAGCGAAATGGTAATTTTAAATGCGACGCACTTTACATGTTTTAAGCGATAAATTTAGAATTACCTGTATTCGCTAATGTGGCAAGCGCATCGCACTTTGAAGGGAATAATATGAAAATACTCGTTTTAAATTGTGGTAGCTCATCGATTAAATACCAGCTTTTTGAGATGCCTGAGAACAAAGTTCTGACGAAAGGTCTGGTTCAACGTATTGGCGAAGAACAGTCACAAGCCCTGCAGGGAAACAATGGCTCCAATCTCGAAATCGATGAAAAAATTCCAGATCATGCGCATGCCATGCATGTCATTGAAAGGATGCTCACACATCCGGAAAAAGGAGCAATTTCATCTCTGGAGGAAATTGAGGCATGCGGCCACCGTGTCGTGCACGGCGGTGAGACATTTACGGGTTCTGTTGTTTGCACGCAAGAACTGGAAAAAGTCATCGAGGCTTATTGCGAACTGGCGCCGCTGCACAATCCGGCAAATCTCACCGGCATCCGGGCTGCGAAAGCGATGTTTGGCGACGTCCCACAAATAGCCTGCTTCGACACAGCCTTTCACCAAAGCATTCCCAAAACTGCCTATCTTTACGGTTTACCCTATGAGATGTACCAAAAACACAAAATCCGTCGTTATGGATTTCACGGTACATCCCACCGGTACGTAGCACGCGAGGCAGCCGAACGTTTGGGTAAACACAAATATGCCGTCAATCTTATCACCTGCCACCTGGGGAATGGCTGTTCAATCGCCGCTATTCGTGAGGGTAAATCGGTCGATACAAGCATGGGCCTGACGCCTTTGGAAGGCCTTGTCATGGGCACGCGTACCGGCGATCTCGACCCGGCGATCATTTTTCATTTAATTCGCCTGGGTTACCAGCCGGGAGAGCTGGATACCCTTTTCAACAAAAAATCAGGGCTTCTTGGCATATCCGGATTATCGAATGATGTGCGCGATTTACAAGAAAAAGAGGAAGCCGGAGATGAATCGGCGAAACTCGCTCTGGATATCTTTGCCTATCGAATTAAAAAATACATTGGATCCTATCTCGCCGTTCTGAACCGGTGTGATGCCGTTGTCTTTACAGGCGGGATTGGCGAAAACAGTATTTCGATGCGTGAAAGAATTTTAAACGAACTCGACAACCTTGGTCTGCAACTCGATAATAAAAAAAATCAGACAGTTGTGGGCGAGGCAGGCGAAATTCACACAAACAACTCACGGATAAAAATCCTTGTGATTCCTACAAATGAAGAAGGTGCAATTGCCAGGGACACTTATGCACTGGCCCGGGAATATGAAATGGTAGAATCAACTATTTGACGCGGTTTGTTCATGCGTTGCGTTGCGTAGCGTTAACGATGGGACAACCATCCCCAATCTTGGTTTTATGAATAAAATATGTAAAAAAAGGAGAATCAAATGGCCACGACTTTGGAAAGAGTAAAAAATATAACAGCAGAATTGTTGAAAATCGATGCAGCAATTATTGAAACAGATTCCCGATTTGTTGAAGATTTGGGTGCAGAATCGATTCAGTCCATCGAACTTGTAGCAGCATTTGATGAAGAATTTGATATCGAAATGGATGAAGACGAAGCCCTGGCAGTAAAAACAGTTGGAGATGCAGTCACATTTATCGATCGGTATCTTGCACGGTAGAAAGTCTAAAGGTTGCACGTTTGAAAGTATGAACGTTTGAACGTTCCCACTTTCACACTTTCATACTTTCACACTTTCAAACGTAATTTATTTCCCGGGAGTAAAAATAATGAATCACGAAAAATACAATGCCGTGGGCAAGGATGATATTGCGGCGCTTGAGCGGAACGGATGCCAGGCGGATGATTGGTCACAAGTGTTCGTATCATCAAAGTTTGACCCAACGCGGTTTCACCATGTCAGTTTCGGCGGCACAATTAAACTCGCCCTTCAACAGGGAGAGATTGCGGTCTCTGGCAGCAGGAAAAAAAAATGTGGTATTTACAACGCCACGCTACAAAACGTTGAAATTGGCAGCAATTGCTACATTGCGAATGTGAATGGCACACTGGAAAATGTGAAAATAGAATCCGGCGTCGTCATTGAAAACATCGGCGAAATTAGCTGCGAAGGAGAAAGCACTTTCGGCAACGGGCACACCGTCGATGCGCTCAACGAAGGTGGTGGACGTGGTTTAAAAATCTGCAGAGAAACGAATGCGCAGGTCGCGTATCTCACCATTATGTACCGCGACAACCTGCCGCTCATCGATGGATTGAATAAAATTACAGAGGCATTTTGCACTGAAATAAAAAACACTCAGGCAACGATCGGCAGCAATACCCGCATAAGAAACTGCACGAAAATCACGAACGTCTGCATTGGAGAAAACGCCGAACTGGAAAACGTTCTTTCGTTAAATGAAGGCACCATTGATTCTTCAGCGGAAGCACCGACATTCATTGGCAGCGGGGTGATTGCGGACAACTTTATCATGCAAAAAGGCGCCAGTGTAAAGGACGGCGCGATGGTTACCTCTTCCCTGGTTGGCGAAGCCTGTAAAGTTGGAAAACAAGTCTCGCTGGAGAACACCGTTCTTTTTGCCAATTCCGAAGCCTTTCACTCCGAACTTTGTTCAGTATTTGGCGGGCCGTACACGGTAACACACCACCGTTCCACACTGCTCATAGCGGGTTATTTTTCCTTTTACAATGCGGGAAGCGCCACAAACCAGTCCAACCACATGTACAAACTCGGCCCGGTGCACCAGGGCATTTTGGAACGCGGTTGTAAAACAGGCTCATCCTCTTATCTGTTATGGCCGGCACGTGTTGGCGCCTTCAGCGCCGTTTTAGGCAAGCATTATGCGAATTTCGATACCACGAATCTGCCCTTTGCCTATCTTAGCGAAGAAGGCGGTCGATCATTTATCATACCCGGGATGAATTATTTCACAACCGGCACCTTCCGCGATGCACTCAAGTGGCCAGCACGTGACAAAAGGACCTCCAGCCGCAAACGTGACTTTATCATTTTCGATGTTCTTTCACCTTTCACAGGGCAAAAAATGCTGAAAGGGCAAAATATCCTCAATGACCTGCACGAACGGTCGCAAAAAGGTCAATCTTTCGTTTCTTTTAAAGGCATCCATATCAAGCGATTGCTGCTTAAAACCTGCAGTCGCTACTACCAGCTTATTTTGGATAAATATTTCGGCGATATCCTTGTCAAACGAATGGAAACGAAGGGCGCAAAAAAACTCGCGGACTTATTCTCCCCTTCCGAGAGCGCTGAACTTAAGCCTGAAGAGCAATGGGTCGATGTCTGTGGTTTGATCTGCCGAAAAAGCCGCCTGGAAGAATTGACAACAGCTCTTAGCACCGGAGCCATATCGAGCTTCGAACAAATCTATGGTGGATTGAACACGATATTCTCCAGCTATTACGACGACGAATGGCAGTGGTTTTTAGCGAATTATAAACAAACTACGGGGCATTCATTAAAAACAGCACCATTGGAGAACTGGCAGTACCTCATGGAGCAATGGAAAACGTCCTCGATGAAATTATTGAAAATGGTTCTGAGCGATGCCGGAAAAGAATTTGAAGGCAATGTAAAAACCGGCTTTGGTATCGATGGAAACCAGGATGCGGATTTCGCAAACGTTCGCGGAGTTTTCGACGAAAATTCCTTTAAGTTAAAATTGGAAAAGGATATGGAATTGGTGAATTCACAATACGAGAAATTTTTAAATATTTTGGATTAGCCAATGAATCTCTGATGTTCTACTACTCTGTTTAATTTATAAACCCAACGATTGCATGGGAACATCAAGATTGGGGCTGAGTCAAAACATGATTTACTGACTGTAATTCGACATTTATGTCGAAAGCTTGGCCTCAAAGATGAGCGACATGAATGTCGCGTTACATGTTTTGACACAGCCCTCATTTTTTAATTACACATTGCCTGAATAAATCAGGTTTCAACTGTATTCCTTCGATGTATTCATTTTTTTACTAACTGGAATAAAATTGATTGTAAGTAAATATTAAGAGAATATATTATACACCCTTAATAAAAAATTTGTAAATTCAAAGGTTTTATAACTGCTTCTTTCATAAACTCCAGGACCGGGCAAGGGACTTCCCCTACTCATACTTTAAAAATCACAGCGATTGAATGAAGCAAATGAACATTAACCCATTTTCCCTTTTAAAAATATTTGCAAAATGAATGAGGCAATAAAATGAGCGAAAAAGAGGTACAGGGGACTGAAAAAGAAGTCCAGGAACTCGAGCGCGTAACCATATGTTTCGCCGGCGATTCCGGAGATGGCATGCAACTTACCGGAAGTCAGTTTACCAATACAACTGCGGGAATCGGGAATGACTTAAATACATTACCGGATTATCCTGCCGAAATCCGTGCCCCAGTTGGCACCCTTTTTGGTGTTTCAGGATTTCAGATACAGTTCAGCAGCAGCGATGTTCACACCCCGGGAGACTCTCCGGATGTACTCGTTGCGATGAATCCCGCGGCACTGAAAGTAAATTTACCCAATCTCAAAGATAACGGAATTATTATCATCAACACCGACTCCTTCCAGAGTCGTAACCTGACATTGGCGGGGTACGAAAGCAATCCGCTGGAAGATGGCACGCTCAGTGCCTACCAGATTTTTCCGGTGAACATAACCGGACTGACAAGAGAAGCTTTGAGCGATCTTGATTTGAACATGAAGATTAAGGACCGCTGTAAGAATTTTTTTGCCCTCGGCATGACCTACTGGATGTACAGCCGTCCCATGGACATGACTGAGAACTGGATTAAAAGTAAGTTCAAAGGGAAAGACGATTTAATCGAAGCCAACACCAAAGCTTTGAAGGCTGGTTTTTCCTACGCCCTTTCAACCGAAATTTTCACGACATCCTTCCGGATTCCAAAAGCTGCAAAAAAACCCGGGCTTTACAGAAATATTACTGGAAACGAAGGTATCGCATTCGGTTTAATCACCGCTGCGAAAAAGTCAGGTCGCGAGCTCTTTTTGGGTAGCTATCCGATTACCCCAGCAAGTGATATTTTGCACGAGCTCTCGAAGCATAAAAATTATGATGTAAAAACCTTTCAGGCAGAAGATGAAATCGCGGGTATCGGTGCTGCATTGGGTGCAGCTTATGCCGGCGCCCTCGGTGTTACGACAACCAGTGGGCCGGGTATCGCGCTGAAATCGGAATTTATGGGACTTGCGGTTATGACAGAACTGCCGCTGGTCATCGTCAATATTCAACGCGGTGGACCGAGCACGGGATTACCCACGAAAACCGAGCAATCCGACTTGCTGCAGGCTTTCTACGGGCGTAATGGCGAATCCCCCATTCCCATCATCGCTGCTGCTGGACCAGCTGATTGTTTTCATGCTGCCTTCGAAGCGGCGAGGATTGCATTACAATGCACTACGCCGGTGATTCTGCTCTCCGACGGCTACATAGCCAACGGAACAGAACCATGGCTGATTCCGGATCCCGATAAAATTCCGGAAATCAAAATTAAACAACCGGCCCTGGATGAAAAATACCTGCCGTACAAACGCGATCCGGAACGGCTCTCCCGTTTGCACGCTTTGCCCGGCACTCCGGGACTCGAGCATCGCATCGGTGGACTGGAAAAAGAAGACGTAACCGGCAATGTCTCTTACAATGCCGATAACCACGACAAAATGGTTCGTATTCGTGCCGACAAAGTGGGTCGCATTAATCGATTTGTAGAAAATCCTGAATTAGTTGGCAAAGATCACGGTGATCTGCTGATTTTGAGCTGGGGAAGCACCTATGGACCGATTCTCGCCGCTGTGAAAGACTTGCAGAAAAAAGGCAAGGAAGTCTCCTGGTGCCATTTACGCTGGCTCAATCCGCTGCCAATCAATCTCGACCGCTTCATTTATAATTTTAAAACGGTACTCATCCCGGAAATAAATCTCGGTCAATTAAGCAAAATAATTCGTGCTGAATACCTTATCGATACCGTTGGTTTTAATCGTGTGCGTGGACTACCGCTGAAAACCAACGAATTGCTTGCCGAGATCGATGTTATTTTGAAAGGACTGGAATAATGGAACCTATACAATTAACAAAAGACGATTTCACTTCGAATCAGGAAACACGCTGGTGCCCGGGTTGCGGTGATTACTCGATCCTGGCTCAGATGAAAAAAGTACTACCGACACTGGGAATCCCACGTGAAAATTTTGTATTCGTTTCCGGTATCGGGTGTTCAAGTCGTTTCCCGTATTATCTGGAAACCTATGGGATTCATGGAATTCATGGCCGGGCTCCGGTTATTGCGAGCGGTGTAAAACTGGCTAATCCTAATTTGAAGGTTTTTGTAATAACGGGTGACGGCGACGGACTTTCCATTGGAGGGAACCACCTGATTCACCTTTTCCGCCGCAATATCGATATCACCATTGTTCTGTTCAACAACCAGATTTATGGCTTGACTAAAGGTCAATACTCGCCGACTTCCGAGAAAGGCAAAATCACCAAATCCTCACCTTACGGTTCACTGGAAAGCCCTTTCAATCCTGTGCAAATGGCCCTTGCTTCCGGCGCTTCTTTCGTCGCACGGTCCATCGATCGCGATCCGAAACACCTGGAAGATACCTTGGCCCGTGCTGCAAAACACAAAGGCACGGCCTTCGTCGAGGTCTACCAGAATTGTAATATTTTTAACGACGGTGCCTTCCTTTCTTTAACAGAACCAAAAGAAAAGAAAAAGCACTTGTTAAAAATGGAGCACGGCAAACCATTTATTTATGGTGAAAATGATGAGCTTATGCTGACCTGGACCGGCAAAAATTTCAAAGTCGTGAACAAAGATTTGAACGAAAACGGCCATGAAATCCTGACTCATGATGAAAATGGTAGCGGCCCTGCGATGGAATTCATGCTGGCCAGTCTTTCACTGGATGCACAACTGCCCACACCCATCGGCATTTTCCGCGCAGTGGAAAGAGATACCTACGACGACATGATGGCAGCACAGATGAACGCTACCAAAAAGAAAAAAGGTGAAGGTGACTTAAAAACCTTGTTCACTGGTGGTTATACCTGGACAAACGATTAGTCAGCATCGTTATACTGCCGTCTATTTATTGAATTATTGAAAAACGGGATTCTTACAGGTCCCGTTTTTTTTGCTCAATAATAAATTTGTGTGCGCTGTTTTGAGTGTGATACAGTCTCAATTCCCAATCCACACTGGAAATTTGAATTGATTACACTCACAATGTAAAATTCTGTAAATTTACCCCGCATCCCCTGACCTGTCAGCATTTCTGCTTTTTAAATCCTGCCAAATTCATTATTTTGCCGACTCACGAATCAACTCAAGAAGAAGGGATTGAACCATGTCACTTCCCCGAGAACCAATCGAAAATATCTTCAAAAGTCTGCCGCTGCAAACACAAAACACCATTACAACCTGCGTTCAGGCGATGACTGATTTGAAGCAAAAAGGTGGAAAAATCGTTGTCGTGACCGGAAGCGGTCCAAACTTACATGAAGGCGTAACAACACTAATTGCTGAACTTATTAACAAAGGCATAATCGATGGTGTAACAACCAGTTCTGCGGTCATTGCCCACGAAATGGCCGGCACCCTCGACGAAGTCCATCGCGTGGACGGCCGCAAACTCGATATTGCCGCGGAAGTTCTTCCCCGTGGTGATATTTTTGAAGCAACGGTTATGACGGAAGAACAGAAACGGCAAGTCGCTTCCGAAATGCTTTTCGATGAAACTTTGTATGAAAACATTCTCGCACTTCCCGGCAGCCGCATTATAAAAGCAGCAGGAAATATGGCCTACCCTATGGGCCTGCGCACTGAAAATCTCGCCAAAGAAATCCTGTTCATCGCGAAAAGCAAAGGCCAACCTTTTGAATCCATTGCCGGCAAAGGCGCTGATCCGCGAACCATGCTGGGCGCTGGTGCTCGCAACAATGTACCGGTTCTCGTAACAATTCCACAGCTTGTTGGCGGCGGTACTGTTGGGCTGGCTATCGGTGACTCCATCTCAATTACCGAGCGCGCCACACGCATTGCGACAATGCTGGGTTCTGCCGATATGATCATCGAATCAGCGGTGGCGCTGACGCAGGAAATCCATGACGGGCCATTCGAAACCTATACCGGCCACGGTGTGTGGGCCCATTGGGAAGGCTATCCGACTTATTCGTTGCAAAACAAAATCCTCGTTCGCCTCGATCTGGATCCAAATTTACAAAAAGCCTGGGATTTTGAAAAAAAATCAAGCCAGGTGCAGGAGGCTATCGATAAAGGCTTGCCAAAAACCAAAATGATGGACATTCCATTCCGCATGGAAATGTCCGGCTTTGCCCGGCTGGAAAAAAGCCTGCCGCTCATTGGTGATATCGGTGTTATCTGGCCGATTCTCGCAGTTCAACTCGAAAAGAAGCTCGGCATTGAGCTGGATTTTATCTCCTACCCGCAGCAGACTGCTGAAGGGCAGAAAATGCGTCAATGGATTGTCGATAATGTAAAACCTGTTGAGAAGGCAAAGCTGTTTTAAACTCTGCATGTTCAGCAAAAATTGAAAACTGAAGCATTCTATTTATTTTAAATTATCATTGGCACCACTTTTCAATATGTTTCGATGAAAACCTAAGAGTTTGTAGTAGAGACTTTAGTCTCTTTCCGCACGTTTTGTGTCTGAAAAAGGCTAAAGCCTTCACTACAAACTTTTTTTCTCCTGATCGATCAAGGTCGTGAATAAATAAGGATGATACAATGACGATAAAAATACGTTCTCTCGTTCCATCGCTCTTTTTCCTGTTTATGCCATATTTCCTTTTTGCCCAATCAAACCTTGTAACCGAGTCCATTTTTCCGACACAATCCAAACATGTGCACAGCAGCAGCATCGTTGAATGCGCCAACGGTGATTTATTGGTATGCTGGTTTTACGGATCGGGCGAGCGCACTGCCGATGATGTTTTGATCCAGGGATCGCGCCTGAAAAAAGGTGCAAAAAAATGGGAAGCGGTTTTCGAAATGGCAGACACGCCGGATTTCCCCGATTGTAATCCAGTACTGTTCATCGATGCAAGTGATAAACTTTGGCTTTTTTGGATTGTCGTACAGGCGAACCGCTGGGAGCACAGTGTTTTGAAATACAAAACATCGACTGACTACATGAAACCAGGCGCACCCACATGGTTATGGCAGGATGTGCTTCATCTAAAACCAGGCGATGTTTTTGCGAAAACAGTGAAAGAAAATTTTCATAAATGGGCCGACGAAGGCATGTGGGCAGAATACGCACCAGCTTATACAGAAATGCTCATTGAGGCAGCGAAAGACCCAATTAAACGTGAAACCGGCTGGATGACCCGTTGCCACCCGACCGTGCTGCCTGGTGGTCGCATCCTGCTGCCCCTGTATTCCGATGGCTACTGTCTCGGCCTTACCGCCATCAGTGACGATGGCGGATCAACCTGGCGTGCCAGCCAGCCCATGGTTGGCCTTGGGCTTAACCAGCCAACAATTGTTCGTAAAAATAACGGTACTCTCGTGGCCTATTTACGCGATGAAGGCGTACTGCCACAACGGGTTTTACGAAGTACCTCGTCGGATAATGGTGAAACCTGGTCCTATGCCTTCGATACCGATATTCCGAACCCGGCTTCAAGCCTGGAAGTGGTTGCGTTAAAAAGTGGCAACTGGCTCATGGTGTACAACGATACAGAAGACGGCCGCCATAGTCTCGCAGCCGCACTTTCAAATGACGAAGGCCAGACATGGAAATGGAAAAAACATCTTGCGCTGACTGAAAAAGACAAAGCCTCGTTTTCCTACCCATCGCTTGTGCAAACGAAAGACGGATTTTTGCATGTCACCTATTCCTATTCCGACGGCGAAAACAAAACGATCAAGCATGCTGTATTTGATGAACAATGGCTGAAAATGAAATAACAAAAGATGGAGCGGTGGATAAAAAGATGGAGCAGGGGATATCCCCTGCTCCATCTTTTGCAGTGTAATAATCAAAAACAAACGAGAGTCATTCAATATATCAAAAAACGAGATCAGGAAAATGCGACTTATTTTGCAGAATAAAGTTTACCGTGCTTATGACAAAGGGCAAAATTAATGCATACCGTGTAACGTGATTAAAACAGAGGGATAATAGATGAAATTCTCAATCAAAAGCGCACGCATAATTGCTATTTTTTTCTTATCCACATTGCAAATCTATGCCCAATTTCCGGAAGGTACACCGTGGCTTGAACGGCCTTTCCCAAAATCATGCGAAAAATTTACTTACGCTATTTTAGGGGACAAAACAACGGGTGGTGAAAACAACTGGCCAATTTTCGACAGGGCTGTCGATGAAATCAATCTGTTGCGCCCTGATTTTGTTATTATGATCGGCGATTTAATTCAAGGATACGTCACCGACAAAACGATCGTCGATGGAATGTGGCAGGAATTCACTGCACACGCACAGCGTTTGCAAGTGCCTTTTTTCATTTTGCCCGGGAATCATGACATTTCCAACGAAATGATGTACGACTATTGGGAACAGCACATGGGATTGCGTTATTACGCATTTGTTTATCAAAACAGCCTGTTTTTATTGCTCAATTCTGAGGAATACAAAAAAACGCAATCCGGACAATTGGGAGAAGCGCAACTTGCATTCATTAAAAATGAACTTGAAAAACATAAAACAGTAAATCAGGTTTTTCTTTTCATGCACAAACCCATGTGGGACCGATCGAAAAATAGCGAATCATTACCGGAAGAATGGCAAACCGTACTTTCGTGGCTGAAAAACCGCAAAGCCACGGTATTTGTCGGGCACCGGCACAATCTCCTGTATCAGGAAATTGACGGTCACCGTCATATCACTGTTTCAGCAACCGGCGGCGAGTTGCAGGAAAAATCGATGGAGGAACTGGGCTATTTCCACCATTTTACCCTCGTTACAGTGGAACCGGATACCGCGACCATCGCCATTATCAAACCGGGACATATATTCCCGCAGGACATTGCCAATCCGGATTTTATCACCAAAGCGAAAAATACTATCGCCGTCGACAGCAAAGTCGCTATCGATGCAGAACACGATGAAATCCAGGCGCACATCACTTTCAAATTCAACAATCCTCTGGACAAAGCATTGCAAGGCCAGTTCGAAATAAAGACTGCTGAGATCAGCGGTTGGCACTTTGCCCAGGAAGGGAAAACGGCTATCCTTGAGCCGGGTTTTTCGGCGGAATATACGTTCATCGGCTCCTCAGTTACCGCTGCAAGTGTGCCCTTTCCCTTTGCAGAATTCACAATCACTGCAAACGGCGATACAATCAATGAAGGGGATGTCCAGTTCACACCCGGCGAAGAAGCAGGATGGCATTCTCCAACGGAGGTTCTGGTTCTTGGAGCCGTGGACATGGGCATCAAAAGAAAGCCACGACCGGCAAATGGTCTATTGCCGTCAGCGACTGCATTGATTCAACCCTGGGGACCGGAACTCGATTTTAAAATCTCGCGCAAGACCAAAACATCGCAAGGTGTGCTGGAATGGAAGAATCTGAAAGTCACAGACGGCAAAATTGATTTTGATGTCGATTTTCGTAATCGTGATTTTTCGGTGGGATTCGTGCATTTCCTCATACAGAGTCCGGAGGAACGCACGGTATTCGCAGCTCTACGACCGGATAATTTCGCCAAGGTCTATTTGAACAGGGAAGCACTATTCGCAAGCGATCCGCTGCATGGCGTCCCCCCGACACCTTATATTTTTCTCATGCAGCTAAAAAAAGGGCAAAATGAGGTATTGATTAAAACAGCTGACTAC
Organism: Deferribacteres bacterium; assembly: GCA_020633655.1. GTDB lineage: Bacteria > Zhuqueibacterota > Zhuqueibacteria > Zhuqueibacterales > Geothermadaptataceae > Bioreactorimicrobium. Next base: position 179,497 of record JACKDF010000009.1, on the reverse strand, counting down.
CACGGCAGCTGGTACATGACATTTTCTGTTATCGACCCACAAAAAGAGTTACGGTTCAAAACAGCGTGGTAGGAATACCCTTGCGAAGGTTGCTAACCTTCGCAAGGGTCTAATTACGTGGATTAATACCGCCAGCTGGTTAAATCTGCACCCTCGGGAGCAGATTCCTGAATTCGCTTGAGAATTTTTTCAACGTACATCTGGTGGTAACGCAGGCGTGATAGTCCGTTTGGTCTTGTGTGATCGCCATTCCAGCAATGTTCCGCACGGTCTCCGTAATCGACCTCGCCCTCGTAAAATGGATTTTTTGTATTTTTGAGAAATTCTTCCACCAGATAAACCGCATTGTTGAGATAATAATTGTCCATATCACCACAGTAAATGCGTATTTTTCCACGCAGTTTCGGTCCGAGAAAGGTCCAATCCCGCTGCAAAATATAGCCAAGGTCGTAATTTTCCTTCCAGAATTTTGCAACCTCGTGGTCAATTTCTCCAGTAAGCTTGTTCCAGATGCGTTTGGGATAACCATCCTTGCCAACAGGGGAATAAACGGCTTCCCAGATATCCCATTGTTGCCCGGATCGGCTTTTTGTACCCAATACCAATTCCCGCAGGTTCATTTCTTCCAGCGTTGCGTTCACCTCACCAAGGTAATTTCGCGAGCCGGGGCGCGGTGTGCGCTTGAAGGCACTGTCGAGGAAATAGGCGTTTTTATCTTCATAAATATTCACCACGGTGTAGGCACGAAAATCGATGGGATCGGGGCAGGCAGCAAAACAACCGTTGTATTCGTCGGGATAAAAAACCTGCGCTGCCAGGGCTTCCCAGCCTCCTGTGGAGCCACCATAGAGAAAACGTGACCACGGTTCACCAACGCAATGGAATTTTTTTTCAATGTACGGCACTAATTCATAAGTAATAGCATCACCATATGGGCCGAGATTTTCTGAGTTGACGGCATAGGAGTCGTCGTAATAAGGATTGGCGTGCTGTATTTCAATAATCACGAAGCGTGGAAAATCGGGGCCTGTCCACTCTTTATAAAACTCGTAGGCATACTCCTGTTGAATTCGGTTGTAGCCATGCATATCGAACCGGGCACTGTAATCCGGCTCCAATGCGGGATCCGGTGGTTCCTCACGAAATCCGCCAAATGTATAGGGAAAATGGCCGTGCGTGATCATCAATGGATAACGGGCTTCCGGATGTTTATCAAAGCCTTCAGGAAGTAAAACACAGGCACCCAGCTCCATCGGACGTCCCCAAAATGCACTTAAAAGATCACTTTTCATTTTAATATGTTTAATATATTTCGTGTCCTTTGGTGGCGCAATAGGGGGAATTTTTTGATCCAATACAACGTGAAATACATCCGTTTTTCCCGGGGTAATGGTAATCTTTTGTGGTGTGCTGTACAAATTTCCGGGAGCTTCATTCCACTGCTGCCCTTCCCCTCTGTCCATGGGCAATTTTACGACATGACCATCGGCGCGGTGAAATGTTTCGTAGATGTGCAGCAGTCCCTGCACCCAATAGTCATCGGGTGGAACGTCTTTTAGACTGCGAATAGGGTACCCCAATACTGTCGCATCGAAGTGGGCTTTGTCGCCGGGTTTGAGCTTCTCGACATCCACGCCAAATGCCAGTTGCGTTTCTGCGCCGTCTGTAATTTGAAAACGCGGTTCTTTTTCGTTATTTGTCGAGAGCAGAAGCACCATTCGGCCATCCAATGCCTGTGCGGACTGTTTTTTGGTAAATGATATTGTGAATGATGTTCCGGTTTCTTCAGCTGTTATCGCCAGCACCTGGATGCAGAAAAATAGCATGAAAAATACCACGACAACTTTCATAATAAACCTCCCGGTTTGATAGCACAAATTGCCCCTACAATGGGGTTGTATTCAATTTTTAAAATAAACAAGATCGGCTCCGTACCTTCGGTCTGATAGCTTGACAATTTTTGCATTTGCCCATAACGTTAAAACCCAAAAGCCTGAAACTAAGGAAAGCCTGTTGAGACTGTCGAAAAACATGCAAATCCGGTCACTGAGCTTGCCGAAGGGCCCGAATTTGAGCGTGGAACCGGGCGTTTTGACACTTCGACTTTACTCAGCACAGGCAGGCTTACCGTCTGGCTTATCGCTTTTTCGACAGTCTTGTTTGCATTGAGCTATACCATCCTCCAATTCAACGCAAGATAGAATTTTTCCTGAGAATTAAAAATCAAAAAATACCAGCGGATAGTGTTCAATTTCCTGTCTTTCCTATCAAAAATTTGCAGCCAATCAGGGGCGAAAACAACGATTTCAGTTGGAAGATGAACAGTTTTTTATGGCACCAGAGTTGCCGATTGTTTATTACCATAAAATCAAATAAAAAGCGAGGAGATATACCATGAAGTTTGCTAAAACCACCTTCGCCATTTTCATTGCGCTCCTTTTACTTCCTTTCACACTTACCGCACAAAGTACAACTGATTTTTCTCTCGATGATTACATACGTGTGTTGCAGGAAAGCAAAAACATGAGCACAGAGCAACTGCTCACCACCTACCCTGCCGGAGTCTTTGATGAGCACGTTGCACCAACAAGTGACGCAGCTTACCTGGACAGCATCGATTATTACTATCATCTGACAAATTACGAGAAAGAGCTGCTTTATAAAAATGGCTTCATGGTCACACAACGCCTGCAATCATCAACCTTTGCAGAGGCATTTCTGGAAATTTACTACAGCGATTTACCGGTTTTCGTCTCCACTGACGCCATTTTGCACGCGATGCATATGTCGTACGATGCGATTCTCGTCACGCTGGAAGAGAACATTCTCATTCCTGAATTAAAAGCGCTCATGGTGCATTTCGCCAGCAGTATGCCGCAAATGCATGCGAAGTACAGCACCAGCATATCGCCTGCAATGCAGCATGCGCTGCACGATCTTGATATTTATATCACTTTGACCCGGCAGTTGCTGGGAGAAACAGCCTCACCCTATTATAGTGAAAATCAACAAGTGGTCGATGGCTTGTTAACAGATATTGCTGCCCTGCATCTAAAATCCGTCGATATATTCTCCTCCACCGACAGAAAATACGATTTCAGTCAATTCACGATCCGCGGTCATTACACCCAAACAAAACAACTCGGTCAATATTTTCAGGCGATGATCTGGTTGGGACGAACGGAAATTTATCTTTCTGCGCCAAAAGAAGCTGCCTCTGAGCCACAGCAGAAACCGGAAGACATCCAGCGCCAGACGATGCTTGCAGCGCTCGTCAATGAGTTGAGCCAAAGCCCAACAGGCATTGCACATCTGCAAAAAATGGAGAACATCATTCTCCACTTCGTCGGTGAATCGGATAATGTCACCGTATGGCAATTTGATGAACTTATGAGCGAGTGTGGTTTTGCCGATGCAGCTGTTTTTGCGGATACCAATAATGTCAACACATTGCAGGAAACACTGAAAACCAAGCCTTACGCCGGACAGAAAATTCTCTCGCAAGTTCTCATGTCGCCGATGGGACCGGAACAAATCGAGCCAGCTTCTGCTTTTCTGCTTTTAGGGCAACGGTTCATCATCGATTCCTATGTTTTCGCAAATGTGGTTTTCGATAAAATCATTTTCCAGAATTCAAAAATCAAGCGAATGCTACCCTCCAGTCTGGATGCCCTTTTTGCCCTTGGCAACGACGCCGCCCTGCAGCTTTTGCAACCGGAACTGGAGGATTACCATTATTCGGCAAATCTCCTCAGCCTGCGCTATCTCATCGATGCTTACGGGGAGGAATTCTGGCGCAGTTCGCTTTATAACGGCTGGCTCAATGCCATTCGTGCCCTCAATCCACCGGATGACCGCACAATTTTTCCTGCATTTATGCAAACCGCTGCCTGGTGGCAACAGAAAATGAACACACAACTCGCTTCCTGGGCACAGCTACGGCATGATAATTTACTTTACGCCAAGCAGTCCTACACGGGTGGCGTAACCTGCTCCTATCCGCAAACTTACATCGAACCGTATCCTGCATTTTATGAAGCGATTAAAATTTACGCACAAGATGCACAAAACTTCTTCGACAATTTAGATTACGATGATCAGTGGGCGAAAATCCAAATTTCAAGCTATTTTACAAATCTGATTCTGAACATGGAAAAACTGGCATCGATCGCACAAAAAGAATTGGAGGAGACGGCTTTGAGTGATGACGAAATTTCCTTTCTAAAACAAGTGCTTTATGACCAGCACGTGGGCTGCGGGCCTTCTTTCACAGGCTGGTATACTAAGTTGTATTACACTGGCGAAGCTGGATTACTCAAAAAGGATATGGTGGTCGCCGATGTGCACACAGCGCCGACCGATGAATTTGGTACCCCTGTCGGTTGGGTTAAACACGTTGGCACTGGGCCAATAGATATGGCTGTGATCACCACAGAAAATTGCGCTGGGGAGTTAACCGCTTACATCGGTCCGGTAATGAGCTACTACGAGCATACCAGCACCAATTTCTATCGCCTTACCGATGAAGAATGGAGCACCATTTACGCCGAAGCGCCCTCGATGCGCCCGGATTGGACGAATGCCTATCTGGCGAACGCGCAAGGCGACTCGCGTGGTGATGTTCGCATGCTGATTACCCAAGCACGGGAGGGAGATCACACGCAAAACACACTTCCCCAATCTCTCGTTTTATTGCAAAATTACCCGAATCCGTTTAACCCAACGACTTTTATCTCGTTCTCTGTACCCCAGCAACTGGCCAATCAGCATGTGCAGCTCACTGTGCTCAATATACAGGGGCAAATCGTAGCACACCTGATCGATGAAACGATGCCTGCAGGCTATTTCACTACGCGATGGGATGGACGGCAACAGGACGGCACCGCTGCGAGTACAGGCGTGTATTTCTACAACCTAAAAATCGCTGACCATAATCTGTCAGGCCGTATGAGTCTGGTGAAATAGGTTTTTCAGATCGAATTCATTGGCTTCCCTGTACATCCCATTCCAATCCTTATTCGGCGCCTGCAATCCAGGCGCCTTTTTTTAAACAATAGTAAAACTCCAGGCACATTTTACACCCAACCAACGCCCCACCCTGCAAACCTGCAACTTGTAACCTTCAACCTGCAACTTTCAACCTTCAACCTGCAACTTTCAACCTGCAACCACAACCAATCATGACACCTCCGTTAAAATCTCATTTCACCACAAAAAACATCCGATTTTATAAAAGACAAGAACAATATTTCATAGAACTTATCCGGAATAAACAATTTATGTTTAGCATGTCCCTCAACCCAACAATGCTGGCTGCTGCGACAGGAAGCATGCCCGATACGGCAGAACTTACTTTTGAGCGCCTGTGTCCCTATATGACGCAAAAAGTGGCCGTAAAACTGGTTCCTGATCCGCAACATTTACCAATAGCCAGCTACCAGTTAGCCAAACAGCTCACGGATGCAAAAAAGAACACCCCTGATCTGCGCATCTTTCAATTTGATGAACTTCGGGAGAACATGCCCACTATCATTAAAAATGATTTCAATGATTTGCGGCCTGGAAAAGTATTGCTGCTCAACGCCAACTTGCGTCGCGGGCTGGGTGATTTTCTCCTGCTTTTGCCACTAATGCGTGCCTTATCGAACCGGTTTCGCATTCGAGGTTGGAGTGATCAATTTGGTATCTCCACCAATTCGGAGTTTGCCCCGCTTTTATACGGGAAAGAATATATTCAAGAGATATTGCCCGAATTTCCCAACATCGATCGGGTTTTACACTACGATTATGTGCTCGAATACGGCCTGCATGTGGACCGAATGCGTGATCTGGCGCAGATCAACGACTGGAGGGAAATCGATTTAAATATCAGCATCACCCCGCCATTGGAATTCCGCAAACAGTGGCAGCCATTCTTCTCTTATGCAAAGAAAAAAGTGTTTATCAACTGGTCATCTTTTGACCGGCGTCGCAGTCAATCGACGAATAGTTTTGCTGAAATTAAAGAGCAGTTCCCCGATGCGGCCTTTTATGCGAGCGCTTTCCAGAATCAGCAGGAGGGAGAATTGTTTCCCGGCGGGCCATACAATTTGTGGCCGAAGGGTAAAAGCATCGCCGACCTTATTGCCGTACTCAGTTTTATGGACGTCGTCATTACGACAAACACCGGCGTCGCCCATGCTGCTGCAGCTTTGGGTATTCCGACTATTACACTGTTTTCGGGGCGTTTGTATTGCTGGGAAGGATACTGGCCGGATAAATATAAGGAATTTTATCCTTCCATGGTGCCAATCGGTCTCACAGAAGATTATAAAATCGCAGAATTGACAGAAGAGGAAATGACAAAAAAAGTTATTGCAAAATTGCACGAACTCCTGGACTAAAATCAGGCAACTTACAACTGCTTTTACAGGATTTTTTGACAGCCAAGCTTTGAAGTCATAAAATGAATCCTGGCGCTGCCAATAACACAATTCATCAAGGGTATGTTAAACGAATGATATGAATTATACCCTGATTTGTGGCCAACAAAAAAAACAAAATCTAGTCTAACGCCGAGTCGCAAAGGCGCAGAGATTCGCAGAGTTTTTTTAAAATTTTTTCTCTGCGTAACTCTGCTTCTCGGCGACTCGGCGTTTTAATAACTCCTTTTATTTGGCTTTAAGACCTTTCCTTAAACGGAGTGTTCATCAATTGAATAGCCTTATTTGATCACAGCTCGTTGTGGGTTGATTCGTGAATAGTGTTTACGGATCTGACCCCCAAATGGCACCTGAACATAGGATGCATCTCAAACTGATCGACAATCGCCAGGTTTAATGACGGTTCCTCATGGCTGCCAACAAAGCAGGACAGTAGCTCACCATTTTCCTGCAATTTCATATAAGCACGAAAAACACCCGCTCGCCACAACGTTTCGATGAAATCTGACGGTGTACTGTCGGTGTTGAGCCAGTCCCGTGCTTCGGGGCATTTTTTATCCCCATCGACGATTTCGAGCCAGTGGTTTTCCAAAGCTTCGCGCGTCCAACAGGCATTTGCCAGACGAAACGTTTCGATTACCTGTTTAAGCCCTGGAAACTGGTACTTAAATTCTGAGGCGATATCGTCAGTGCGGTAGCGTGAATAAAGCCGCTCGACCTGTTTGATGGTTTTGCCATCGATTTTGTTGTGCTTTGTGTGTGCACGCAAGCATTCGTTAACAAAAAAGATGATTTCCCGCGGGCGATACAGGGTGCGCTCGATAATGTAACGAAACGTCCGCTCCCCGTCCTCCGACATTCGTTCATCGAAAATAGAATGCCAGAGGGTCTCCGGTTTCATCTTTTTGGTATTGACATCGAGGACCGTTTCCATGGCATAACGAATGCGTTGCACTATGAGCTGAAAAAGATCCTGTGGCGACCAGCGGATAAATTCAATGAGGTCGCGGATTTTCTGTGAATCATCGTACAATTCCGGAATGTTTTCATAAATTTCTTCCCGTATCGTCACCAGCACATCGATATTCGGAAATTGCTGATTGATCTGCACCGTGGCTTTGAAGAGTCCGGCGATAAACTGGCGCGCATCGTCGGAGGCGTCCCAACCGTGATCGAGCTCGTCGAACATAATAATAATCCGCCGTTCTTTCGTCAGCTCCTGAATTGCCGGAATAACTTTTTGCAGATCGGCGAGTTTGTACAGGTTATCCAGTTGTTGTGTAGCAGATTCAAAATGCAAGCCATTGAAAGTGATTCGTGAGATATTGGAAAATTTTTTGAGGGTGTTGAGAAATATTTCCATCGGCATGGAGAATTGCAGATCGGAATTTTCCCGCAAAAAAGTTCGGACTCTTCCCAGTGCATCCTGATTATAACGGTGTTTGTTGGTATTTTGGGTGAGCAGCTTCATGGTAGTGACGAGAATTACGAATTTCCAACCGGTATTGTAGGCACTGAGACGCGCCCATTCTGCACTGGAATCGAATTGCCGGGAATTTTGCAACAAGTCATACAGGTAATCGCTGGGAATGATTTGTTCCACCAAACTCCCTTTCGAGCGCTCGTGCTTTGCAAGCATTTTGAATATCGCCGATTTCCCACTGCCGCGATTGCCGATGAGTATTTTTGTGTGCCCCAATGCAACGCGCCGGTAGATATTCGTCTCAAGAAAATAAGTGCTTAAAAAATTGTCGTTTTCCGCTGCCAGTCCACCGATGTTTAGATCACGTATCAATTCTGCTTTCATCTACGCTCCTTCGATTTCGCCCACAAGAGGAAGGTTACTGATCTTTGCATGGTAAAATTTGTAGCCCAGGCCCTTGTAGCCCGATTGCCTGTGACTAAGTCAACTTTTCATTTTTTTCAGCGATTTAAACACGAGCTTCGCAAAGACGGTCGTGTTAGGAATAATGGAAGCCAACACTTTTTGCGAGTTCAGGGGATGTCCACTGTCCTCCTGAGCTTGTAATGGTCAGTACGCCATGCAGTGCTGTGTTTCATGGGGAGAAAAATCAGTATAAAGGATGGATATAACCCAAGGTGTTTAATGCAGGATGCGCTAGTCCCAGTCCCTCTGCACCGTACGCTATTGTTTATTTGCGGTCCTTTTGCAATGCAACGCTATAAATTAAAGCACCAGGCAAAGAAAGGCAAGACGAATAATTTGCATGACTGCCCGGAGGAGAATCCAGCATTGCGTCTTTATGGCAAAATCGTTACCGTAGCCACGTAATTCTTTTTGCCCGAAATTGATCCCATCATAAAAATCGGTAGAAAAAAGATGAAAACTCTGTTCAAATTTTATCTGTTCGTGCTTTGCTCTGGTTTATTTTGTATCCCGGCGATTTCATCAGCAAATGCAGGAGAATACGAAATCATCGAACTCGGTTCACGACGGGAATTGTTTGTTGATCATTTTTTGATCGAAAAATTGACGGGCGGTGCGTCGCTGCAATTGCACAATCCGCGCGACGAAGGCATGGTCATCCCATTTGACCAACCCTGGGAGGGCGCATTTTGTGCCTATGTCACCATCATCAAGGATGGATCGAAATACATGGCATTTTACCGTGGCATCCCCACCGCGGGCCAAGATGGTCGTGCCGACGAGGTGACATGCTACGCCGAGTCAAAGGACGGCATCCGGTGGACGAAGCCAGCGCTTGGTCTTTTTGAATACGATGGCTCCAAAGCAAACAACATCATTCTCGCCCATGCAGCGCCGGTTACCCACAACTTCAGCCCCTTTCGCGATACCCGGCCGGGTGTCGAACCGGATAAACGCTTCAAAGCGCTCGGCGGCACGCAATCGAGCGGGCTCATCGCTTACACCTCGCCTGACGGTATTCACTGGAAGAAATGGCAGGAGCAGCCGGTTTTTTCCGACGGCGCCTTTGATTCGCAGAACGTGTCCTTCTGGTCGGCAGCAGAGCAGTGTTATGTTTTGTATTTCCGCACCTGGCGCAAACAAGGGGAACAAAAATTTCGCACGGTCAGTCGCACGACCTCGACGGATTTTCTCCACTGGAGCGCACCACAGCAAATGCAATTTGGCGACGCACCGTTGGAGCACTTGTACACCAATCAGACGCATCCTTATTTCCGCGCACCGCACATTTATGTCGCCATTGCTGCCCGTTTTATGCCCAAACGCCAGATTTTAACAGAAGCACAAGCCAGAGAATTCAATGTCATTGCAGATTACTTCAAAGATTGCTCCGACGCTATGTTCATGACTTCCCGTGGTGGCGCGGACTACGATCGCACGTTTATGGAAGCCTTCATTCGCCCCGGCATTGGTCTGAACAACTGGGTATCGCGCACCAACTATCCGGCGTTGAACGTGGTGCAAACCGGTGAAAACGAAATGTCCGTCTACGTCAACCAGGATTATGCCCAACCAGGCGCCCACCTGCACCGCTACAGTCTGCGCCTGGACGGTTTTGCCAGCCTGCACGCACCCTACCGGGGCGGCGAGATGATCACCCGGCCGTTTAAGTTCGAAGGCACTGCACTGCATCTCAATTTTGCCACCTCCGCAGCGGGTGGTATTCGCATTGAAATTCTCGACGAGGCTGGCAACCCAATTCCGGGATTTGAACAGGAAAAAGCACAGGAAATCATCGGCAACGAAATCGAACGCAGAGTCTTTTGGAAGGAAGGATCCGATCTCTCAGCGCTGGCAGGCAAACCAATACGCTTGCGGTTTTCGCTGAAAGATGCGGATGTTTACGGGATGTGGTTTAGATAAAAGTGCGACGCACGTCACTTAACCCAGGTGTAGAAATTTCGTAATTTCCGGTTATTAGACTACTTCGTGCGTCGCACTTCCTACGATTGTGTCTATACCCGCAAAGATGCGACGCACTTTCTCTCAGAATTTCCAATCCGTTTCTAATCGTGCAGACATGACAGAATGAAGTGGATTGCATTTAAGCACCTCCCACCCATTCCCAAGAAAAGGTGCGACGCACTTAGCACCGAAGTTTACTGTCAGCATTAAAATCTCCAAGACATCTCAAAATGAAGTGCGTCGCACCTTTGCAGCCTCGCACTATTACCGACTATTCATCCAAATACTGCTTCAATTTATCGCGTTCGTCACTACTTGAAATAAATTCAACATAGTCTTTCGGTTGTCGAAAATACACTCTTACAAATTCACGATCGATTAATTTTCCACTTCGGATTCCAATCCATTCGTGGTAATTCGAATACAGCCAATCTCCGAGATTGGAAACCAGCCTCACTTCAAGAAGATTCCGGTGAATTACCGGCATAAATAGACAAGGTAGCTCTCTTCATCAACATGAATGGCTTTGAATGGCCCTTCGAACAGCGTGCCTGAGCGGCGGTATTTTCGATTAAACGCTTTTGTGTAACTATTGAATGTTCGCTGCATAAAATCGATGATGGATTTTTCAGAATTTTGTCGCAAGAGGAAATGACAGTGATTGGGCATCAAACAGTAAGCGATAATACTAATATTGAACTCACAAGACAACTTCCCAAGACGTTTTAACAGAAACAAGTAATTTTCATCTTCCCTGAATATATTCTCCCGATTTGCACCACGATTGAATACGTGATAATAATTCCCCTGAACAAATTGTACTTTACGTTTCATAGTTAACCCCCATTTAAGTGCGACGCACGTCATCCAACTAATGTGAATAAACTTCAAAAATACCGATCATTTCGGTACCTCGTGCGTCGCACTTCCCGCAATTGTGCCTATCCCTCAAAAGGTGCGACGCACTTTCTCTCAGAATTTCCAATCCGTTTCTAAACGTGCAGGCATAATGAAATGAAGTGCGTCGCACCTGCGCTTCTTACAAAAAAATTTTCGATCCCGCTGCGCGGGATAAATGATCAAATGATTCAAATAACTAAATAATCAATTGTCACGAACGAACTGCACGGACGTAGCTGCTGCCGTAGACGACGCCGTCGTCGTTGCTGCAATAGCCACCGCCGAAATTGACGACCCACACGCCACCGGCGGGAGTTTTATCCACCGTCCAGATATAATACTGCGTTTTATCAAACACCGGATCGAGATACAAATCCCCATGTTTTTGCGTTGCTTCCATCAGGCTCAACGCCTCTTCCAAAGTCGGCAAGCGCCAGTCAGTAAATCCAGCATACTTTTCTCGATTCAGTTGTTCAATGTATTTCACGGCATCTTTGTAAACCATGTGATTTGACGAACCCGACTGCTGCCAGTAGAGACCGGTTGCACCATCGAAGACGACTTCGCTGTCGTGTTGCTTTTCATACTGATGTTGAATGCCCTTACCATCCGGATTACTCCATTTTTTGCTCCAATTAGTGTTCTGACAGAAAAAATTATGCTTTTTGAGCATTTGTTTTACCTCAGGGCCAGATAATTTATCAATTGCCTGAGAACGCAATGAAATTACTGCGTTTTTTTTCGGCGCTTGCTCACTCTTAATTTTTTCCTTTTCGTATTGGGAAAGCTTGTTTTGTAGTTGATTAATTTCATCACCTTTTGCAGCAATAATTTCCTGTGCATTTCTCAAATCAAGTTGCGCTTTGGTGAGTTTATTTTTTGCTTCTTCTCTATTCTCTTTGAATGATTTTTCAAGGTTTTGCAATTCGCCCTGTGTCTTCTCCAATTCACTTTTCGGCACTGTATTTTGCAGTTGTTTTTCCTTCATTTTAAGCGAGAGCTGCACATCCTGCAGCATCTGTTTTAATCCCTGTATCTCACTGCTATCAGCCTTCAAATTCTTCGGTTTAAAGTCTTGCACTGGATTCGTCGGGTGATTGCGCCATTCATCAAAAGCATGCAGGTATTCAATTAATTTCCTGCTAAGCTTTTCAAGTCCCTTTTTCGAATCTTCGTATTGAATACAGCGGTAATTCCCGATATCAAAAGGCAGCTTCTGCCCTTTCTTAATGATGAGAATGGTTTTATTGTCAATAGCATGAACGACACCCATTTCATAAAATACATTGGGATTCCAGTCGGTCAGATCAGCAATAACAACATCGCTGTTGAAAATATACTGTATAATATCGCGATGGATGTTGTACGGCCCAATGAGTTCATCCGCCCGCAATACATCCACCTGTGCCTGCACACACGCAAGCTTAATGGCATCGCTATAAACCTTTCTTAATCCCTCATCAAACGGCATAATCACAAAGCAGAGTTTGTCGTGTTTGCGTTCGATCCCCATTTTTCTCCTCGGGTTCAATTAGAAAATATGGCTTGCCGATATTTCTTTTTTTCCTTTGCTAAATTGACCGAAAAATATAACAATTCATCCACCAATTAAAAAACAGAAAAATAAGCAGTTGGCAAGATTCAAAACATTCCCATCCTTGAAAAAGGAGGGGAAATGTTCAAATTCGTTCAAAATTTGAACGAGGGGTGGTCGAGTGCGAGCCACTAAACCACCCCTTCGATAAACTCAGGACGGCGCCTGATTTTCCCACTGAACGTTCCAAAATCTGTCCCATCTTTTTTAAGGATGGGAGTAAAACATATTCTGTCATGCCGGTTTGCGCCTTTTGCAATACCGGCATCCCCTCGAAATATCTCGCGCGCCTGGAAATGGAACCGCAAAATCAAACATCGTGGTAAATACCAGGGGATTCCGTTCTTTTGCTGGGAAGCGCAAAAAACGGAATGACGAGGGAGACCAGCTGTCATGCCGGTTTGTGCTTTGTGCAATACCGGCATCCCCTCGAAATATCGCGGGCCTGGAATTGGAACGGCAAAACAAACATTGTGGCAAAGGCCAGGGGATTCCGTTCTTTTGCTGGGAAGCGCAAAAACGGAATGACGAACAGGTGTGAATCGCGTCATCTCCTCACCAAAATGCGGCACTTTTCTCCTTGCATATTGGATCACCTCGTGTAAATTAGACACGATGAAAAAACGGAGCCTGGGATGAATACCTTAAAAAGTCTCTATAACCACTCTCTGGCGTTGCTGACGGACTTCTACCAGCTGACCATGGCCTACAGTCTGTGGAAATCTGCAAAGGCTGGTTATGAAGGCACCTTTGATTTGTATTTTCGCGCCAACCCGTTTCATGGTGGTTACACCATCGCCTGTGGCTTGCAGACAGCCATCGATTACATCAAAAACTTCCATTTTTCCGGTGAAGACGTCGACTATCTCGCAACGCTGAAAGGCAATGACGACGCACCGCTTTTCAGCACATCTTTTCTCGACTATTTGCGCAATCTGCGCCTCACCTGCAACATCGATGCAGTGCCCGAGGGCACGGTGGTTTTTCCCAACCAGCCCCTCGTGCGCGTCAGCGGCCCGATTATCCAATGCCAGTTGTTGGAAACCCCGATGTTAAATATCATCAATTTCCAGACATTGATCGCCTCGAAAGCTTCACGCATTTGCCAGGTCACCTCCGGTGAACCGGTACTGGAATTCGGTCTGCGCCGGGCCCACGGCATCGATGGGGCGACAACAGCAAGCCGTGCTGCCTACATTGGCGGCGTTGATGCGACATCCAATGTTCTGGCCGGTAAACTTTACGACATCCCGGTGCGCGGCACCCATGCGCACAGCTGGATCATGACCTTCGACAACGAACTGGAGGCATTCGACGAATACGCCAAAGCCATGCCCAACAACTGCGTTTTGCTCGTCGACACTTATGACACTATCAAAGGCGTGCATAATGCCGTGGAAATTGGCAAAAAACTGCGGGAAAAAGGTTTTGACCTGGCCGGCATCCGCCTCGATTCCGGGGATTTGGCCTATCTCAGCATTCAGGCACGCAGAATTCTCGATGAAGGGGGTTTTCCCAACACAGCCATCGTCGCCAGCAACGACCTCGACGAAAACATCATTCTCAGTCTGAAAGACCAGGACGCCCAAATTACCGTCTGGGGTGTGGGAACAAAACTCGCCACCGCCTGGGATCAACCGGCGTTGGGCGGTGTTTACAAACTGACTGCCCTTCGTGCACCCGGTGGTGAATGGCAGTATAAAATCAAACTTTCCGAACAGCGGGAAAAAGTCTCTAATCCGGGTATTCACCAGATTCGCCGCTTCCAGTACAAAAATGAGTTCATCGCCGATGCCATTTATGATGAGCGTATCAGCGATATGGCAAATCCGATCATCGTCGATCCCATGGACCATACCCGACAAAAGCTCATCCATGCGAATGCGACTTTTGAAGATTTGCTTAAACCTGTTTTTCGTAATGGCGACTATGTATACGATGCACCGGACATTCATACATCGCGGCGCTTTGCACAAGAACAATTGACGGGATTTCACACCGGGATCAAACGCTTTGTTAATCCGCACCAGTACCCGGTTGGGCTGGAGCGCAAACTGCACCAATTAAAAACGGAACTCATTTTCGAGGCACGACGTCAGAATGTTGGTGGGAATCAACCCGGTGCACCGGAATCGCAGCAGTCAAAGTATTGAAGCAATGTCATGTATGTAGTGAAGGCTTTAGCCTTTCCCCGGTGGCACGATGAGCAGGGAGAGACTAAAGTCTCCACCACAAACATATTAATCCGATGATATTGCCGCTACAAAACGGATACGTCAAAAATAGAGTAGAATGATAAAACCCGTAAAAATAGGCGCGGCGTCGTTGAACCAGACGCCGATGGCATGGGAAAGCAACCGCAAAAACATCGCAGAAGCTATTGCGCAAGCTAAGGCAGAAAAAGTTCAAGTGCTTTGTCTGCCGGAATTGTGCATCAGTGGCTACGGCTGCGAGGACATGTTTCATTCAGCCGGATTGCATGAAAAAGCCCTGTCTGAATTATTTGAAATCACGCCACTTTGTGAAGGAATCATCGTCGCTGTGGGTTTGCCTGTTGCCTTGCAAAACGGCGTTTTCAATACATCTTGCCTCATCGTCAATGGTCACATCGCTGGCTTTGCCGCAAAACAATTTCTTGCCGGAGACGGCATTCACTACGAAAGCCGTTGGTTCAAACCATGGCCGGCAGGTGTGCGATCAGAAATTGAAATTCGCGGCAAAAGCTACCCCATCGGTGACTTGTTTTTCGATTGCAGTGGCATAAAAATTGGCTTTGAAATCTGCGAAGATGCCTGGGTGGGAAACCGCTCCGGCAACCGTTTGGCACAAATGGGTGTCGACATTATTCTCAATCCCAGCGCCAGCCATTTTGCCTTTGGCAAACACGAAATCCGCATGCGCTATGCCCTTGAAGGCTCGCGTGCGTTCAACACGAGTTATGTGTTCTGTAATCTGCTTGGAAATGAAGCTGGCCGGGCAATTTATGACGGCGGCCGCATCATCGCCAGCGGTGGCCATTTATTGGCAGTCGGAAGCTTGTTTTCCTTTCAGGATGTGCAACTCACAACAGCGGTTATCGATGTGCAGTTAACACGCCTTAACCAAATGCGCATTATCAGTTTCCAGCCTGAATTAAAAGAAATAAAGCAGCGCGTGCCCATAGAATTCTCCTTCACTTTCGCCTCGGAACCCGTTAGCCGGCCGCTGCAATTTCCACTTCGTGCGGGAGCTGACACAACCACGATAACTGCTCCACAGCGTTTTCATACCAAAGAAGAAGAATTTGCTTATTCGACCTCCCTGGCCCTCTTTGATTACATGCGGAAAAGCTCTTCCCGAGGGTTTGTTGTGTCCCTGAGCGGTGGCGCCGATTCCTCTGCAGTCGCCAGTTTAATCCATTTAATGATCGAAGGCGCTGCCAAAGAACTCGGCTTTAACGGTTTGAGGGAAAAATTACCTTATTTGCGCAACAGCATGAAAATTAATTCGATAGCAGCGTTGAAAAAAGAATTATTGCTGTGTGTTTATCAGGCGACGTGCAACAGCTCGGAAAAGACAAGAAATGCTGCCCGGAAATTAGCCGAAGCCCTCGGCGCGACTTTTTATGAATTGAGCATTGAGGATTTGGTGCAAGGTTACACGAAGATCATCGAGCAAAGTATCGAACGAAAACTGACCTGGGAACAAGACGATCTCGCGTTGCAGAACATTCAAGCGCGGGTGCGCGCCCCCGGCGTGTGGATGCTGGCTAATATTCGTGGCGCGCTGCTGCTTTCCACCAGCAACCGTAGCGAGGCCGCGGTCGGTTATGCCACAATGGATGGCGACACCAGCGGCGGGCTTTCCCCGATCGCCGGCATCGACAAGAAATATTTACGGGAATGGCTCCTCTGGATGGAGAAAACCGGCACGCCAGATTTGCCTGCCATCCCGGCTTTAAAATATGTCAATGAGCAGCAACCGACAGCCGAATTGCGACCGGCGGACAACAAGCAGACCGATGAGGACGATCTCATGCCCTACGCCGTGCTTGATGTCATCGAGCGGGCCGCAATTCGGGACAAGCAGAGGCCGGTTGATGCCTATAAAATTTTGTGTGAACGGTTTCCGGATTATTCCTGTGACGAACTGTTAAAATGGACACAGCGTTTTTTCCGGCTCTGGTCACGAAATCAGTGGAAACGTGAACGCTATGCGCCGTCTTTCCATTTGGATGATGAGAATCTCGACCCCAAAACCTGGTGCCGCTTCCCAATTCTCTCGGGTGGATTTGAGGATGAATTAAAGGAATTACAGGACTTCGCAGACAGGAAGAAACAAAAGAAATAATGCCTTTTACCTACGAATATCCTCGTCCCGCAGTCACTGTCGACTGTATCGTTTTTGGATGGGATGGGGAAAAACTCAAAGTAGTGCTCATTCAACGGAAACTCCAACCTTTCAAAAATGCCTGGGCATTTCCCGGTGGCTTTGTCGCTGAAAACGAAAGTCTGGAAGCAGCTGCGAGGCGGGAATTGGCAGAAGAAACCGGACTGCACGACATCGAATTGCAGCAGTTTCAAAGCTTTGGTGATCCGGGCAGGGATCCGCGTGGCCATACCGTCACCGTTGCCTTTTGGAGTCTCATCGATACAAATCTTCACACCCTGCACGCAGCAACGGATGCTAAACAAGCCCTTTGGTTTGCCATTGATGCACTGCCTGAACTTGTCTTCGATCATGAAAAAATATATAAGATCGCATTGCAGCATTTAAGTAATAAATTGACACCGCACGCTCCCGATGAAAAAATTCATTTAAAAGATTTTTCAGAGAGCGATTTACAAAACATCACTTTGACAATTAACACTCAAATAAAAAAGGAATTTTAGTATGCATGCTTTTCTCATGGTCGATATCCAAAATGACTTTACTCCGGGCGGCGCTCTGGCCGTGAATGAAGGTGATAAAATAATACCCATCGCTAATGCTTTGCAGGAAAAATTCGAACTTGTCATTGCAACACAGGACTGGCATCCTGCAGACCACGGCAGTTTTGCAGCCAACCATCCTGGTAAAAATCCCGGTGAAGTCATTGAACTCAATGGACTTGACCAAATTCTTTGGCCTGTGCACTGCGTTCAGGAGAGCAACGGGGCAGCCTTTCATCCCGAACTCAACCTCGATAATATCCATCATATCGTGCACAAGGGAACCAATGCCCAGATTGACAGCTACAGCAGTTTTTTTGACAATGGACATAAAAAATCGACAGGCCTGGAAAATTATCTCCAGGAAAAAGGCGTCACCGAGCTTTCGATCTGTGGACTTGCTACCGATTATTGTGTTAAGTTCAGTGCCCTTGATGCTGTGAATCTTGGTTTTAAAACCAACGTCATTATTGATGCGTGCCGCGGTGTTGAACTTGCGAACGGTGACGTCGATAAGGCAATTCGTGAAATGAAAGTAAAAGGTGTGCAGATTATTGAAAGCAGTGCCGTTCTATAACAAAAATGTCTGTGGCAGTTCGTAGAAGCATCAAATTCGAGACATACTGGTTTGGTATTGTTGCTGAACTGGCATTACCGTGAAAAATTTTCATCGTTCAAGACAATAATTGAGTCGCGTGTTGGAAATCAGAAGGACAATTTGTGATTAAAAATCGCTTTTTTCGCTGGTTCATTGGTCTGATCTTGTTTTCATGTGCTATCATTCTCCTGGGCAATATCTGGATGATTGCACAAACGGATCAGCTCATTTTTCAAAAAGAGCAACTCAGCGATTTGCAGGAAATGCATACCGGACTTGTGCTGGGAACCTCCCGCTTTCGCTCAAATGGGAATGCCAATCCCTATTTCGAAAACCGTATAAAGGCAGCGACCGAACTTTATCAAAGTGGAAAGGTCAAACACTTGCTGCTCAGTGGTTCATCGCAGGAGACGTATTACAACGAGCCACGCACGATGCGCGAAGCCTTACTCGAAAACGGGATTCCCGATAGCATCATCACCATGGATCCGGATGGCTTGCGAACGATTACCTCTGTTCTCCGTGCCCACAAAACTTTCGCTATGGATTCGGTTATCGTGATTTCCAACCGTTTTCATCTCTATCGTGCCATTTTTATCGCTGAAAAACACGGCATGCACGCCATCGGATATGCCTGTGATTACATCCCATTTCAAGTTGCTTTCCCCACCCGCCTACGCGAATTAATCGCCCGTATGCGCGCCCTTATTGATATTTACTTTTTCCCGACCTCAACTATTGATTTAACAGCGCCTTAACAACTCCAGAAACTGCAGACCTTTTTTTATTCTTTTCGAAATCTCTTCTTTCAAATTCTGTTTTATTTTCATAGTTTAAGACATAAAAAAACAAGACTATTTAACGCTTTAATATCCAAATTTCAAGGGTTGGTGAGATGATAAAAAAAGAATACAATCCATTCGAAACCGCGCAAAAGCAATTCGACAAAGCCGCTGATTTGCTCGAACTCAACACAACAACGCGGGAGTTACTGCGCAATCCAGCGAGAGAATTCAATTTTATCATCCCTGTACGTATGGATGATGGCAGCAAAAAAATATTCCGGGGATTTCGTGTACAACACAATGATGCCCGCGGCCCGGCCAAAGGAGGTATCCGATTTCACCCATTGGAAACCATTGATACCGTCCGCGCCCTGGCCATGTGGATGACTTGGAAAACAGCTGTCGCCGATCTTCCGTTGGGCGGAGGCAAAGGTGGTGTAATTTGTGATCCACATAAACTAAGTTCAAGTGAGCAGGAACAACTCTGTCGCGGATGGGTGCAACAGGTTGTAAAAAATGTCGGCCCCTACACTGATGTGCCAGCTCCGGATGTTATGACCAGTGCACAGCATATGCTCTGGATGCTCGATGAGTACGAAAAAATCAGTGGTGAACGCCGTCCGGGATTTATTACAGGTAAGCCCGTTGGTATGGGTGGCTCTCTTGGCCGAAAAGAAGCGACTGGCTATGGTGTCATGATTACTGTGCGTGAAGCGCTCAAAGAATTAAACATCATGCCGGAAAACACGCGAGCCAGTTTCCAGGGATTTGGTAATGTATCACAGTTCGCTATCGAACTTTTCCAGCAGATGGGCGGAACAGCAACATGTGTTTCCTGCTGGGATCAGGATGATAACCAAAGTTATTCTTTCAAGAAGAAAACCGGTCTCGATTTACAGGAATTGCGTTCCATTACAGACGCCTTTGGCGGAATAAACAAAACCAAAGCCAAAGATTTGGGATATGAGGTATTGCCCGGCGACGCCTGGCTTGAACAGGATGTTGAAATTCTCATTCCTGCAGCCCTGGAAAACCAAATCCACGATGAAAATGTAAATTCGATCAGCAATCACGTAAAAATCATTGCAGAAGGTGCTAATGGCCCAACGACACCTGCGGCAGACTACATCATTAAAGAAAAAAATATTTTTTTGATTCCCGATCTTCTGGCAAACGCAGGTGGTGTTACATGCTCCTATTTCGAGCAAGTGCAAAGCAACATGAATTACTATTGGGAAAAAGAGGAAGTACTTGGCAAGCTCGATGTCAAAATGACTTCAGCGTTTATTGCTGTGAGCAATTTTGCGAAAAAAAATAAACTCTATATGCGTGATGCTGCAAATGTAATCGCAGTCGACCGCGTTGCTCAGGCATGCAAGGATCGCGGCTGGATTTAATGAAATCAAGAAAAGGCCAAATTGGATAGTGTTTGTATTTCTCTTGAACCGAAAGTGCAATTTTGCAAAGTGAAGCGATGCCCTCTCCAAAGGACAAATTTTCGGCATTTAATCGATTTTTTTTCGATTCATCTCATCCTGCGACATTTATTGGCACAGGCTCTTCCGGGGGCAAAGCGCAGAGCTTGCAGCGGACCAATGAAATACTCGCTTCACAATTCAATAATGCAGATTTCCCGCAAATAAAAGTAAATATACCCACCTTTACCGTCATCCGCACCGATATTTTTGATGCTTTTATGAAAAGCAACAACCTTTACGAAATCTCGCTATCACAGCAATCGGACGAGCGCATTTCACATGCATTTCAAAAAGCCGATCTGCCTTTTAACATACTCGGTGATCTGAGAGCTCTTGTAAATGAAGTTCATACGCCTCTTGCAGTACGTTCCTCCAGTTTGCTGGAAGATGCTATGTATGAACCGTTTGCTGGTATTTACGGGACCAAAATGACCCCCAATAACCAGCCGGATGCGGATACGCGTTTTCGCAAACTCGTTGAAGCCATCAAGTTCGTGTATGCCTCCACTTTTTTTCGAACGGCAAAGAACTACATTAGCGCCACAAGACATCGAATAGAAGACGAAAAAATGGCTGTTATCATTCAGGAAGTCGTTGGACAACGTCACGAGAATAATTTTTATCCCCAACTCTCTGGTGTCGCCCGGTCCTATAATTTTTACTCAACTGGAAGAGCGCTGCCGAAAGATGGTGTCGTCAATCTGGCTTTAGGTATGGGAAAAACTATTGTGGATGGAGGTGTTGTCTGGTCTTATTCGCCGGCATATCCAAATATTAGCCCGCCGTTTGCATCTTATAATGACATGCTAAAAAACACCCAAATTGAATTCTGGACAGTTAATGTGGGTAAACCACCAGGCTATGATCCGATTAACGAAACAGAATTTATGAAGCAAGAAAATATAGCTGTTGCAGACAAGGATGGCTCCTTGGCACATATCGCTTCGACACTGGACAATTATTCCGGACGTCTTTCTATGGGTACCGGCGTCAGAGGTGCTCGTATCCTTAATTTTGCGCCTCTCTTACAATTGGATGAAATTCCCTTTAACACCTTGATCAAAACACTGCTTTCATTGTGTGAGAAAAGTCTGAATGCACCTGTGGAAATCGAATTTGCGATGACTTTTAACTCTGGAAAACAAGCCTGTATAAAACATCGCTTCGGATTTCTGCAAGTGAGACCAATGGTGGTTTCTTCAGAGAAAATCGAAATTACGCATGAAGAAATGACCAGCCCTGACATACTCATTGCTGCGACAGATACCCTGGGAAACGGCGTGCAAGACAACATCCATGATGTCCTATTTGTCATCCCGGAAAATTTTGAAGCGAAATATACCACCCAGATCGCCTCAGAGATCGACAGAATAAATAAAAGACTCGTCGCTGAAAACCGACCTTACTTGCTTATCGGCTTTGGCCGCTGGGGCAGTTCGGATCCATGGCTGGGCATCCCGGTTAATTGGAGCAATGTCTCCGGAGTCAAAGCTATTGTCGAATCTACCCTCGAGAAAATGAATGTGGAACTAAGTCAGGGTTCCCATTTCTTTCACAATCTCACCAGTTTTGGTGTTTTCTATTTTTCAGTGCCTTTCACCGGCATGCATAAAATAGACTGGAATTGGCTGCAAAGACAGAACACCGTGGAAAAAACACGTCATATTCATCACGTACGCATCCCTTCACCGCTTGTGATAAAAGTTGACGGTCGAAGCCGGCGTGGTATCATTCTTAAACCGGAAATTAAAAGCCATGGGTAGCAATGAATCCGTTGACAAGTTGGTTCTCGATCTAAAAGAGCGAGCTAAGGAACTTGCCTGTCTCTATGAGATACAGGAGCTCTTCAACAATCCCGCAAAGACGATGGACGATGTCTGCAAAGGAATCGTCAAAGCGATACCGGCAGGTTGGCAATTTCCGGAAGTGTGCCAGGCAAAACTGACCTTTCATGATCAGGAATTCACAACCGAAGATTTTCAGGAAACATCGTGGTCGCAGTGTGCTAGCATAAAAGTACAGGATGAAATCGTTGGAAATATTTGTGTTCTGTATACAGAAGAAAGGCCTTTGGGTGCGGAGGGGCCTTTTTTAAAAGAAGAACGCAAGCTGCTCACAACGATAGCCGATCAGTTTGGTTTGTATGTTTTACATCAACAGCTTAAAACAGTTTTTAAACAGCAACAGGATTCGAAAGGAAAAAACAAGAGTGAGTGGGGTGTCATTCTTGATTTATTGACGAAAACCGATCCCAAATTGCTTATCCGTATCTCACGCAAAATGGTGAATTATTTAAGCTGGTCCGGTGTCCAGGAAGCCCAGGAACTCCTTGAATATTTTAGTCCTGCATACAAAGATGAAAATGAACTCTTCTCGGAGGCAAACCGGCCG
Organism: Deferribacteres bacterium; assembly: GCA_020633655.1. Classification (GTDB taxonomy): domain Bacteria; phylum Zhuqueibacterota; class Zhuqueibacteria; order Zhuqueibacterales; family Geothermadaptataceae; genus Bioreactorimicrobium. The sequence continues at coordinate 156,566 of JACKDF010000009.1, read as the reverse complement.
TTTCAAAATCACACCGGTCGTGATTTACTATCCTTTAGTTATGATGTATTTGAGGTGGCTGCAAAATATTTAAATGTAAACGAAGTCCTCGACAGCATTCAGAAGTGGATAAAAGAGGACCGCTCCGGCTTTTTAGTGAATACGCTGGAGGATACGGGTTCATCGCTTTCAGAAATAAGCAATGCCATAGAACGCTACCACCATTTGACGCCACACGGACTGGAACTCTCGTCAACAAGAGAAATGAGTTTTCGCGTCGCACTCGTCCGGCGAATTTTAAGTGATCAACCGGATTTCATCAACGTTGCTAAACAATTCATCGAAGTTGATGATTTTAATAGCATCCTACACCGAATTATTTATCCGATTGGAAGCCACGGCAAGCTGGGCGGCAAAAGTTCCGGTCTATTCCTGGCAAAACAGATACTGAAAAAATCGTTGCGCGACTCCGAATTTATACGAAGTATTCGAACCCCCAAAACCTGGTATCTCACCTCAGACAGCATTCTAAAATTTATCGACTATAATAACCTCGAAGACATCATCGAACAAAAATACAAAGATATCGGACAGGTCAGGCAAGAGTATCCGTATGTCGTAAACGTTTTTAAAGGCTCAACTTTTCCCCCGGAAATAATCAACGGTCTATCCCTCACCCTGGATGACCTGGGAACCGTTCCCTTAATCGTCCGCAGCTCCAGCTTACTGGAGGACAGGCTCGGTTCGTCATTTGCGGGAAAGTATAAAAGTCTTTTCATCGCAAACCAGGGCAGTAAGGAGGAGCGGTTAAAAGAACTAATGGACGCGATAACCGAGGTTTATGCTTCTGTATTCGGACCAGATCCAATCGAATACCGAGCGCGGCAGGGAATACTGGATTATCATGAAGAAATGGGCATCATGATTCAGGAAGTTGTTGGGAAAAAAGTCGGCAAATACTACGTCCCTGCCTTTGCCGGTGTCGCGCTCAGCCAAAATGAATTTCGCTGGTCGAACCGCATTAAACGCAAAGATGGCCTTTTACGCATTGTGCCAGGTCTGGGAACACGCGCTGTAGATCGCCTGAGCGACGATTATCCCATTCTTATTGCACCCGGGCAACCCAATCTGCGGGTAAATGTCACACTGGATGAAATAATCCGTTATTCGCCCAAGCACATCGACGTCATCAATCTGGAGAGCCGCACATTTGAATCGCTGGATGTGCGTGAGGTTTTTAAAGAATGCGGAAGTGATTTCCCTTATATTAGCAAGCTGGTTTCAATTTTGGATGAAAACCATATCCGTCGACCAAGGGCAATCGGAACAGACTACGACAAAGAAACCTTGCTTGTCACCTTCGATGGGCTTATCGAAAGCACCCCCTTTATTAAACAAATGCATACTATTCTCACGGTACTACAGGAGAATTACAAACATCCTGTGGACATCGAATTCGCCCACGATGGTGTGAATTTATATCTTTTGCAGTGCAGAGGCCAAAGCTACGGCATTGACAGTAAACCAGCGCAAATTCCCAAAGACATACTTCCCCAAAAGATACTGTTCACGGCGAATAAACATATATCCAACGGAATTGTAAATGATATAACGCATCTGGTTTACGTAAATCCACAAAAATACAGTGAACTCAGTCGATACCATGATTTGCTTGCTGTTGGGAACGCTGTGGGCAAGCTAAATAAAATATTGCCAAAACGCCAATTCATCCTCATGGGGCCAGGTCGCTGGGGAAGTCGCGGCGATATAAAACTCGGTGTCCGGATAACATACTCGGACATAAACAATACCTCAATGCTCATTGAAATTGCGCGTAAACAAAAAGATTATGTTCCGGATTTATCCTTTGGAACCCATTTTTTCCAGGACCTGGTTGAGGCAAAAATTCGCTATCTTCCCTTATATCCCGACGATGCAGGAATTGTGTTTAATGAAGAATTCCTTGGTTCTTCTGAAAATATATTTCACAATATATTACCTGATTATGCCTATCTCTCCGAGGTTATCAAAGTGATTGATGTGGGTGCGTCTACAAGTGGATGCATTTTGCAAGTTTTGATGAATGCGGAAACGAAACAGGCACTCGCCATGTTTGCGCCGGCCAATGGTGAGATTGAAATGGAAGCAACAGAGGAAGAATCCCCGGTCAGCTTTCAAAAATACGATGTACACTGGCGCTGGCGGTTACGCAATGTGGAAGGATTGGCTGCCCACCTGGATCCGGCTCGGTTTGGCGTCAAGGGATTTTACATTTTCGGAAGTACGAAAAATGCAACCGCAGGTCCAAACAGCGATATCGATATTTTGATTCACTTCAACGGTTCTGAAGCACAAAAGAACGAACTACGCACCTGGCTCGAGGGATACAGCCAAAGCTTGAGCCAAATTAACTTCATGCGCACCGGCTATAAATCCAACGGTCTACTTGACGTTCACTTTGTTACTGATGAAGACATTGCAAATCGTACGAGCTACGCATCGAAAATTGGCGCTGTAACCGATGCAGCCAGGCCATTGGCTGTCGGCACAGCCTTGAAATAAAGATTCTACAGTAATCAGACCAACTCACGCGTAGCCGATTTCGGATTCCGCAAATCAAAACGGACAAGTGCCAATTCCCTTCCGTCGTGTGCCGCAGAAACGGCATACGTGGAGCCAATGCTCTCCTTCCACGATCCGGTTATACGCGTCGATTCATGAATGTGACCGTGCAACGTAACCAGTGGTTGCCTGTTTTCGATGAAGCGTTTAACTGCAATACTGCCCACATGCACATCCAATTTTATATGATCAATAATTTTATCATCAAGCGCTGCTCTATCCAAATTTGTTTGGTAGGGCGGCGTGTGAAACAAAAATACAGCATTTGATACATCATCCCTTCCGGCAAGGTGCTCCAGATCCTGCTGAATAGTTGTATACTTAATTTGATGCTGCGGAATGGGAATAGATCGCCAGCCTGCTTCAGGTGAAATGCATCCCGGATCAACATATATGGAGACATCATATTTTTCCCAGTCTTTCAGAAAGAAAGGTGTTGGCGGAACATAAGAGTAGCCATAAATTGTAAAATCTTTGAGTTGTACTTTTTTATTGTGTATGTACTGCCAGATTCCCTTTTTTTCAGCCTGGAGAATGATGTTTTCTTCTGATCTACCGTCATCATTGCCCAAAATACAAAAAGTGGCGGGGTATCTTTTACCCAGTTTTTGTTTTAATGTATTAAAGCCGGGGATTAGAAAATCATGAAGGAAATCAACGACTTGTTGATCATTTTTTGTAAGCAAGAAAAGGCCTGAGGGCAATAAATCTCCACCAAGGAAAAGAATGTCGGGTTTTTCATCCTCAATTTTTTGAAAGAGTTTCTGATAACGATCAATCGCCCCATGAAGATCGGATACGAAAAAGCTCTGCAGCATGGAATCCACATTTTCGAAATTGCAAATTAAGTCATTTTTGTGCCCAAGGACTACCTCAAGCCAGCCATGAACATCTTTTTAAAAATTAAACCTACCGCCTCCAGAACGAACGACTGAACAAGATGATCACCGTAAAAACCTCCAATCGTCCTGCAAGCATAAGAAAACTTAAAACCCACTTACCAACTTTTGGGATATGCGAAAAATTATCCGTAGGCCCCACATCACCGAGACCCGGACCGATATTTCCAATTGTTGCGGCAACACTGCCTAAAGAGGTTGCCAAATCCAGTCCTAACATGGACATAAACAACGTCCCCACCACAAAGAGCGCCATGTAAAAGAGAAAAAAACCGGTTATGGTTGCGATGATTGCATGCGGAATAACCATACTGCCGATTCTGACAGGTATGACCGCCTGGGGGTGGATAAGGCGCAGCACTTCAGCACGGCTAAATTTAAACAATACCAAAGGGCGGATAATTTTCATGCCACCAGCTGTGGAACCTGCGCATCCGCCAATAAACATGAAAATAAATAACAGCAAGTGCACTGTAACCCCCCAGAGTTCATAATCGGACGTGCCATAACCGGTTGTCGTTAAAATAGAAACAACCTGGAAAAGGCTGTGGCGAAAATTATCTGCCAGGCCATATTCCGTGTGGAACCAGACCGCGATTCCGACAATCAATGTACCGACGGCGATAATTCCTAAATAGACGCGTACTTCCGGATCTTTCCAGTAATACAGAATTTTGCCTTGCAACGCCCGGTAGTGCAACGCGAAATTCGTGCCGGCAAAAATCATAAACAAAATTATAATGTAATCGATGATCGGATTGTTGTAATGGCCGATGCTGGCATTTTTGGTGGAAAATCCACCTGTGGCGAGGGTACCAAACGCATGGCAGACCGCATCGAAAAACGACATGCCGGCCCACCACAGCAGCATCGTTTCGATAAACGTGAGCAGAAAATAAACCACCCACAGCATTTTCGCTGTTTCCTTGATGCGCGGGCTTAATTTGTCGGGGGAAGGACCGGGGACTTCGGCTTTAAAAAGCTGCATTCCGCCAACACCCAGCAGGGGCAAAATAGCCAGAGAGAGCAGGATAATTCCCATGCCGCCAAGCCAGTGCGTGAAGGAGCGCCAGAAGAGAACGCCATGGGGTAATTTTTCAATATCCGTGAGAATTGTTGCGCCGGTGGTTGTAAAACCGGACATGGTTTCAAAAAACGCATCGGTGTAGGAGGGTGTTGCCTCAGTCAGTACAAAAGGAATTGCCCCGATACCAGCAAAAAGCAGCCATCCAAAAGTGACGATGACAAATCCTTCTTTCGGCCGCAATTCGTACTGCAACCGGGTTAGCGCAAAACCAAAGGCACCCACAATAATACATCCTATGCCGGTCTCGACAAAGCTCCAGACATCCGGTCCGCCATAAATCCACGCAACGATTGCGGGAAACAAAAGCGAACCGCCGAGAAAGATGAGCAGTGCAAAAAGGACGTTAATTATCGCGCGTTTTTTTATCATAATGGATGAAGAATGATTTCATAAAACTATGTTTGTTGGGGAACCATGAACTAAAAAAGTCTAAACCGAGCCGCAATCAATTAAAAAACTTCTCCACTTCTTTAATAGCCGAAGGCAACGTAAAAATGATCACTTTGTCACCGGCAAGCAAGGTAGTTGATCCAATGGGAATAAAAACATCGGTGCCACGCATGACTGCACCCACGATAGCATTCGCAGGAAAACTGATTTCCGCCAAGGGTTTTTGGGTAATTTTCGAGCCGTTCTTCGGAATGAGTTCGATGGCTTCCGCTGAAATTCCGGGCATAGCCGCGACATTTACAATATTGCCTTTGCGGATAAATTTGAGAATGGCGTTTACGGTGATTCGCTGGCGGGAGACAAAAGCGTCCACGCCGATCGTTGGCAAAATAGTACAATAAGAGGTTTTATCAACCATTGCTATGATTCGCGGTACTTGTAAATGGTGTGCAATCGAACTGGAGATAATGTTGGTTTCGTCGTCGCCAGTGGCCGCAATGAAAGCATCCATATCGGTTATGGCTTCCAGCGCCAGCAGATTGAGATCGCGGCCATCTCCCTGGATAACCAGGGTTTTCGAGAGCTTTTGCGCCAGCTCCTGGCTTTTTGCCGCATCTTTCTCAATGAGCTTGACATGGTGATCTTTTTCCAATCCTCGTGCAAGCAAATAGCCCGTACGCCCACCGCCCATCACCATGATATGCTCGTTTTTCTTTTTGTCGTGCTTACCTGCCAGACTAATCACCTGTGGCACAACTTCCTGCTTGCTGATAACAAATATCCGGTCGCCCGGCCAAATTTCATCGTCCCCTTTGGGAATACGTGTGACTTCTAGACGTTGAATAGCAACAATGCGAAAGACAAAATCCTGGTATTCCGCACTTACTTGCGAAAGTTTTTGGTAAACAATGGGTGAGTCATCCTCAATCTGGATACCAAGCACGCTGATGCGGCCATTTTCAAAGTCGATAACATCGGTCGCTGCTGTCTGGTGGAGCAGCCGAATTGCGGCATTTGCAGCCTCGTACTCTGGATGAATTATGAGGTCGATGTTCATGGTATCTGCATTTAATGGTGCATTTTTATGCAGAAACTCATCATTTTTTACCCGGGCGATTGTCTTTTTCACCTTGTATTGCTTGGCGATCTGAGCGGAAATGAGATTCACTTCGTCATTTGTCGTCACTGCAACCAGCAAATCGGCATCTTTAATACCTGCCTGCTCGAGAATTTTGTAGCTTGTTCCACTCCCCTGGATCGCACTTACGTCAAGATTTTCCTGAACCCGTTGATAGATGACTGGATCACACTCGACAATTGCCACATCGTGGCCTTCACCGGAGAGTTGTTTCGCTAGATTAAATCCAACCTCACCGGCGCCTATAATGATTATATACACAGAAATATCCTCTTTCGTTCGTTCTCTTCATTTGCACATTTTTCATGCGGAAAAGAGGACGTAAGATGATAAAAAAAAGTACCGGATGCAAGACGCTTTTCTCAGCAGTACGGATATTCATACAGAACATCGGTTTAACAAATAATGTCCTGCATAAATGAGTAAAAATATTGACCAACGTAGATATATTTTTGTATATGTTTGTAAAAATGTCGAAAATAAAGAAGACCATCTAATTCGAAAGTTTGTGCAAGGGAATTGGCAATTTTGCCGTCGCAATTAGCCTGTTTTGTTTATAGAGAGCATGCAAAGGTAATGGGCGGGGGATAATGCCTTCCAAATCCAGATATAAATGAACAGAACAAATTAGAACAAGCCTGAAAGCGTATGCGATTTACCGATAAGACCATTATTTTTTCAACTTTTCATGAATTCGAGCTTTTTACAATATTCATGGAACAGGATATGCGTTCAAAAACTGAACAGGATTTGTTGTGTACGCTCGCAAAAGATCTGAAAAATGAAAATAACGCTTTGCTGTGCCGTGCCGAGAAAAAAATTGATTCTCACATCTTTTCGCTGCTTGAAAAAGTCTATGAAAGTAATCCTAATTTTGTATTCAACATAGAGATTTGGAAAAATGATGAGATCAAAATAAAGCTGAAAGAAGTTTTTAAAAATGCCGTTCTGGTGCAGATGAATGCCAATTACATCATCGAAAAAACAGGCAAATCAATCTTCGATCACTACGATGAAAAGCTAATAAACACTGTTTATCAGGCACTTGAAAATGATTTCGTACTTTACGCTCTTTACGATGCACAATTTTTCAACTTAAAATCGAAAAGCGGACGTTATGCTTTTAGCAAACAAATTCTTATGGCGATTCGACGGGCTTTGTTCAGCCTCGGTATAGAATTTACAGCAGACAAAGAGCGTGAAAAAGACTTCTACACAAAACTTTTTTTAACAGCATTCGCAGCGAGTTTTATACTGGCAGAAATCCAATCGAATAAATTATCCGAGGACACCTACCGAAAGAAAGCGGGTGAGGTTATTAAAAACAATAAAGCCAAATATCTGAAAAAAATGACTATTCCTCCTGAAATCGAAAAAGCAGTTGATCACCTGATACAAGGTCTGCTTCATTCTGATTATGCATATCTCAAATTGAACAGTGAACCAGCTCTCCTTGCGCAAATAGTTTCTGTTGGTATGCAGTTCGAACAATTGATCTCACCCGATGCTGAAATGCAGGTTGCAGGTTCCCGCGCCCTTGATATTATTTATGTGCTGGCGAAACACAACAAATTTCAAAAAGATGCCGTCGACACGCTGGCACACTGGCTCGAGATGAAGGAAGTATTCCGTTTTTATAAAACGCTGGAACGATTGGAAAACTCATGCAAGTTCGGCCCCAATGGAACCAACCTCGCTGTCCCCTACCCAATGCGCGGTATAGGTTCACCAACACTTTTCGTGTGCAAAGGGAACTACACGGATTGCAATCATTTATCCAGTGCATTTAAAAAAATAAACATTCAGGAAGCGAATTATAAATTGAATTTTGGCGCCTATACAAAATGCATCTGGTTAACGAAAGAGTTGCAGGAATATTATCAAAAATATTACTCCAAAATAAAGGAAGAGACCGCCACACAAGAAGGTCTCCACCAAGCCTAAAAAGCCCATCTGTACACAGCAGCCATCTCACCGCTTCAACTCCAAAAATCATAAATCTCCTAAAATCTTTTCTCTTGCAGTGGGCCATCCTGTCACTTATCTTATTAAGAATCATCGCATTGTTAGCAATTAGACTTTGAATTCAGCGGAGGGAAAATGCAAAAACTCGACAGAAGATCGTTTATTCAAAAAAGTGGTGTAGCTGCCCTGGCAGGGGGATCTGCATTAATCGCCGGCTGTTCGGCAGAAAACAAAGGTGAGGCGCCTGCCGTACAGTCACAAAAAAAATATGAGTGGCGAATTGTTACAACCTGGTCGCCCCATTTCCCGGTTCTTGGTGAGGGTGTCGATCAATTCGCCCAATGGGTGAAAAATATGTCACAGGGACGGCTTTCCATTCAAGTGTACGGCGCCAACGAACTCGTACCCGCTTTTGAATCCTTCGAGGCAGTGCGACAGGGAACGGCGCAGATGAGCCATGGAGCAGCTTACTATTGGGCAGGTAAAGTTCCTGCCGGGCAATTTTTCTCCACAGTACCTTTTGGTATGAATACACAGCAAATGAATGCCTGGCTGATCGCTGGGGGTGGGATGAAACTTTGGGAAGACCTTTATGCGCCATTCAATCTTATTCCTTTCGCTGCTGGCAACACGGGCATGCAAATGGGTGGCTGGTTTAACAAAATGATCAATTCCATCAGTGATATTCAGGGCTTGAAAATGCGTATTCCCGGACTTGGCAGCAAAGTGATTAACAAGGCTGGCGGCTCCGGACTGGCAACACCAGGGGCGGAAATTTACACCAATCTCGAACGCGGCGTAATCGATGCAACGGAATGGATCGGGCCGTACCATGACTATTTAAAGGGTTTTCATAAAATTGCCAAATATTACTATTATCCTGGTTGGCATGAACCCGGTACGGTTTTGGAGCTTGCTGTGAATAAAACGGCGTTTGAAGGATTGCCAGCAGATTTGCAGGATATTATTCGAGCGGGTGCAGCGCGATTGAACGCTCAAATTTTGGCAGAATTCGATGCAAAAAACGGTGAATACCTGGCAAAACTGATCAACGAAAACCATGTCAATCTTCTGAAATTTCCCGACGATGTGCTCGCAACCTTTAAAAAATACTCGGAGGAAGTTATCGAAGAACTCATCAGCAGCAATGCCGATGCAGCAAAAATTTATACATCCTATACCAATTTCCGCAAGCAAATTTCTGCCTGGGAAGATATAACAACGCATGCTTATAATGAGGCACTCAAAGGATAAATCAGGTATTTTTTAGTAAAAAATGGAGGCCGCAATTGAATTGCTTTAAGATTTCTTATTGGTGCGTTTGTTTCGCTTATTTAATCCTTTTCTTTTTCGGCATGCACTTTACTATTTTTGCACAGGGGATAATTGTCGATCATACTTGCACTAACATAATACACATCCCGGAATCCGCAATAAACCTTGCGAAAGCGACATTACATATTGGCTATGGCCACACATCGCACGGCAGCCAGCTTACAACTGGCATGACCGGATTAATTGATTTTGCCAATAATGGCGGACTTGGTTTATCGCATTCCCGGGATATATTCGCCTGGAACAATGGTGGGACCAACGGTGCTCTCGATCTCGAAGAAGGGGATGAGTACGGGGACGGCTGGCTCGATCACGATTGTGGATACTATCCAAACTGGGTGGAAGAAACACGAGCTTACCTCGATGATGCATCGCATGCGGACGTGAATGTAATTATTTGGTCATGGTGTGGAGAAGCTTCCTATTATGAAGAACAGCAGATGATCGATGAATACCTAACACCGATGTCCCGGTTAGAGTCCGATTATCCAAAGGTGGTCTTTGTTTATATGACCGGGCATTCGGACGGCTCGGGAGAATCCGGTATCCTTCACCTGAGAAACCAGCAAATCCGGGAATACTGCATCACAAACAGCAAGGTTTTGTTCGATTTCTATGATATTGAATGCTACGATCCGGAGGGCACTTATTTTGGAGATAAAAATGTGAGCGATGACTGTTCCTATTCCGAAGGGAATTGGGCTATTGAATGGCAGGACGCGCACACAGAAAATGGTGACTGGTATAATTGTGAATCCGCGCACAGCCAGCCTTTAAATGCCAATCGCAAAGCATACGCAGCCTGGTGGTTATGGGCCAGATTGGCCGGCTGGAATTCGGAAACAGGTATCTCGAATTTACGAACGACGCAACCGGCTGAATTCAAATTATTTCAGAATTATCCCAATCCCTTCAATCCAACCACAAACATTCAATTTCAGATACGCGAGAAATGCAAGGTTACCCTGAACATTTACAATGTCCAGGGACAGCTGGTTTTCAATTTGACTAATAGCGACTACTTGCCCGGCAATTACAACATCACGTTTAACGGTGACGATTTCACTTCAGGACTTTATTTCTATAGTCTGCAAGCAGGTTCATTCATGGATGTTAAAAAGATGATTCTACTGGAATAACAACATCAATTCCCAATCATCACTTTCGGCAACCAGGTTACGGATTCTGGAAAGAAAATAACCAGGAGCAATCCAATGAGTTGGATGATGATAAACGGAATGATGCCTTTATATATCTTCTGTGTCGATACTTCCGGGGGAGCAACACCTTTTAGATAAAACAGAGAAAAACCAAATGGTGGTGTCAAAAAGGAAGTCTGCAGATTGATAGCGATAAGGACACCAAACCACAGCAGATCAACGCCCATTGATGCAAAGATGGGTGCCACGACCGGCACAATTATAAAACAAATCTCAAAGAAATCGATAAAAAATCCGGCAATAAAAACGATAAACATCACGATTGCGAGAAAAGTATGGGGTCCAAGATTGTTGCCGACAATCATCTCAGCGAGGTAACGGTCTCCGCCCATACCGCGAAAAACCAGCCCGAACGCTGTTGCACCTACCAAAATTATAAAAACCATACTGGTCAGAAAAGTCGTTTCCTGGGAGACTTTTCGTAGTGTATCGATAGTAAGTTTGCCACGAATTGCAGTGAGAAGAATTGCACCCAATGCTCCGACAGCAGCAGCTTCGGTAGGAGAAGCAATACCTGCTAAAATGGAACCTAGTACGGTTATCATCAACGCAAATGGGGGTAAAAACGCCTTGAAAATCCGGTTGACTGCACCACGTTCCTTAAATTTGGCCAGCGCTTCTTTGGGCATTGCTGGTGCGGCTTGTGGTTTGAAAATGGAAATAAGGACTATCCATATCAGATACAAACCGACGAGCACCATACCAGGAATAATCGACCCGATAAACAGATCGCCAACCGGCACGTTGAGAATACTGCCAAGCAGGACGAGCACAATACTTGGTGGAATGATTTGCCCCAGTGTGCCAGATGCGCAAATCGTACCGCTCGCAAGCTCAGCACTGTAGCCACGCTTGAGCATCGTCGGTAAACTCATCAATCCCATGGTAACAACCGTGGCCCCTACAATGCCAGTTGATGCAGCCAGCAATGTTCCGACGATAATGACAGAAATTGCAAGCCCTCCACGTAAACGACCAAAAAGCAAAGCCATTGTCTCGAGCAGTTCTTCTGCTATGCCTGATTTTTCCAGCATCACACCCATAAAAATGAAAAGCGGGACTGCGAGCAAGACAAAATTGGACATAATTCCCCAAATCCGCAAGGGCAGAAGGTGGAAAAATTCGAAACCAAAAGTTAAAATTCCAAAGAAGAGGGAGACACCGCCAAGTGTAAAGGCCACCGGAAAGCCACCCATGAGCAAGCCAAAGAGCACGATGAATAGAATTAAAGGCATAATCTCATGCATCGTGCTCACCTCCATTTTCCCACAATATGAGTGCAGCACGGAAATTCATCGACAGGCCTTGCAACAACAGCAGAACAAATGCGAGGGGAATACAGGCTTTAAGCAGGTAACGGGCAGGTAATCCACCAGGATCCGGGGAAGTTTCTCCAATAGAGAAGGAATTGGCAACAAATGTCGTCGAGGCCCAGATTACCAGCACTACGAATGGCAAAAGAAAGAGCAGGGATCCCAGGAAATCCACCCAGGCTTGTGTACGCAGGCTGAAAGAATTGTATAAAGCATCAACTCTCACGTGGCGATCGTGTTTTAACGTGTACGCTGCCCCCAACAGGAAAATGACAGCGAAAATATGCCATTCCATTTCCTGCACGGCAATGCTGCTTTTTTTAAGAAAATAGCGTGTAAAAACGTCGTAACAGACAACGGCAATCAACAGTAAATTCAGCCATGAAATTCCCGAACCAATTTTTTCATTCAGCCAATCGATTTTAGTGCTAAGCTTTTTCAGGAAACGCACGCCAAAACCCTCTCGAGATTATTGGAAAAATTTAGAGATAAAGAATAATCATAAATTTAATAAAAGAGCAACATCTTTCCTGATTAAAAAAAAGTCACGTCACAGCTTATTCTGTGGCAATATTCAACGCTCAATTATCAAATATTTAATAATTCTGCATTAAAAATTAAAAGATGATTTGTTGAATAGTGTTAACGGTTATAGTTTTGTCATGAACATGTAGATTTCACTCTTTAAAAAATCAATTGCATTCAACCAATTTTTCTTTATTTTTAAATCAATGATTGATCAATCATCTAAAAAAACCTGGTAGTTTAACAATCTCAAATGGGGGGTGATACGACTCCAACCAAAACCCGGTGCCTGTCGACCCGTTCCTCAAAAATCAGTTATCACTAATGCAGGATGCATTTTCCATACACTGAACTCATTATTAACAATTTCTGCACCTGTGGGGAAGATGCATGAACTTTCTTTAGAAAAGGATTGACACATGCAAAAGAAAAAAATAGCTTCCATCGTTCCATCGTTCCATCGTTCCTAATTTTACTACATTTCCTATTTAATACTTCAAATTCATTCGCTCAGCAGAGTAAAAAATATAAGCAAGATTATCAGGACCGCGTTTTAAGCATTGAAAACCATGATGCACGAGCGAATGCTGCAATTACTTATTTCCAGAGTTTATCCAGTGATGAACTTGCCGATGCTCTTGCAGACATTGCTAAATTAGGAGATGAAAACTTTATTGCTTATGACCTATTCGCATTGAATGAAGAAGCTCTTGTAAATGATAGTCAATTTCGGAATGATTTAATTGAACATTTAAATTCTGAGAAAAATACACCTGAATTCAGCCTTGTAACAATTGATTTCATAAAAGATGTTCTGATAACTCAGGCAGAAGCAGATAAGTTCGAAAACAGTTTGTATACAATTGCTTCTCAAGAATCTCTTCCAGCAAAGTTACGTGGATTTGCCATCTCCAAATTAAGTCTTTTCCCCAATGAGTCTAACAAGCAACTCATTAGGCAATTTCTCAAGCATGATGATCCTCAAATAGCTGAAAATGCAGGTAGAGCTTGCCGTGCACTACTTTCTCTTGCAAGTGAAAATGAAAAAGATGATTGGGCTACTACGCTTATTCAAGCTGCAGAGAAACATCAAACAAATTTGACTGAAATAAAACCAATTATTTTTGCTTTAGGTAAAACAGGTACACCTACTGCGAAAATATACTTGGAGCAAATGTTGAAAACTTACGCACCCCATGGGGATGAAATCTCTCATACAATTACATTTTCAATAAGTCAAAATATGGACACTGAACTCTTTAAGCAAATCTATTCAATCTATGCGGAAAACAAAATTAACTTTGAAGATACCTATGCGGTTGAACTCACGCTAAATGAAATAGCACGCCAACATCCGGAAATACTGCAAAATATAGCTATTTCATCAACCGTCATAGACAAAATAACACTTCTGCAAGCGTTGCGTGTTTTACGTGAAACACCTTTAAAGATTAATAGTGAAATGGCTATAGAGCTTTTAAATGACAACGAGGAGATGGTACGTTTAGAAGCAGTGAAAACAATACATTTTTTATTACCATACGAAGAAGAAGTAACTATATTCAAAAAAATGTTACAAACTGATTCATCGACATCGGTAGTGCAACAAATCTATAGTTATATTGGGAGAAAATGATGAAAAAGTGGCGTGTTCGCAAACTATATCGATATATCTTATTTTCAAGCTTTATCATCTTCGCAAACGAGGACGTATATGCTAACAGACTATTCTCTACAAAAACACTTTGGATTCCTTTTAACACTTCACGCTTTCATAGTTATCCTGCTAAATCTCGACAACAAGTCGGTTTTTATTTCCCAGGGAATGCCAGCCTACTCCAGATGGATTATACAATCAGAGCAAAGAAGAACATATTATTTAGTTTTGGAGTTGGTTATCCATTCATTAATATTGCCATAGAAAAAATGATTTTTACAATTAAGGGGAAAAACATTTCATTGCGATTTCTAGGCGGCTTTAACGACTCTGCAACGGAGTCATTGCACACCCTTGAACAATGGGAGTATTTTCTTAAAAATCCATTTATTGGGCAAATTGCACTTTTTTATGACTTAAAGAAATCTGAAAAAAATGGCCATAGCCTTGATTTAACTTATACTACGTACTCTGGAATTGTATCTAATGAAGTTCTGCCAGGAACCTTTCCTGGATCTAAACTCATCTCCATAGGCTATTCGGGTTTTACGACACTGAATGACCATTGGGATTTAAATTATTCCACGGGTTTTAGTCATATTAGAATTCTTGTAAATGCTGAAGGTGACTTCACAAATAGTTATAACACTTACGCAAAACCATTTCATTACAAAACAAAAATTCGTTGGAATGCTGGTTTTGGTTTCACTTTCCATTTTTAAAATATACGAGGTTAACAATGAAATCTTTTCTTTTCTATACAATTATAATTTTCTCTTTTTTCCATGGTATCGCTTTTTCTCAAGGTAATCAAAGTAAATTTGAACAAACAACTCCAATGTACAGGGATTTAACGTCTACAACTGGAATCGGGCAACATTGGCATAACGGGGTTTTCCTTTATTTTTGGTATGGTTATAGCAATGGCTATATGAAGCTTGGAGAGCAAGGCAATAGTTCATCCGGGAGACGAGCAGAAAACTTACGAACAAAATCAATATATATGAACATTGATTTGAGTAGACTAGATGATTTGAAAGATGACTTGAAAAATGATTTTAGAGATGGAGCCACATTCAGAGGTTCGTATGGACGAAGTGTGTCACCCAATACGCGTTCAAACATCGCATCAACATTATATTCCCTTTGCAATTACCGCCCTGGTTACACATTCAATGATATGATCGAAGTTCCACGACATTGGCAAAACTGGCCTCCAGGGTATTACCGTGATCCCTGGAATGGTAATATTTCAGATATTGACGATGCACGTTGCGATGCATTTACAGAGTACTGTTATGAAAAGCATGGCCAACTTGTATCTCGAGGGAGCTGGAATATTACACAAGCCGGGCATGCTTACATAGATGCACATAATGATTTACATAATAACGGATATAACGTTGGCGAACTTTGCCCTAAAATACAAGCCGGTGAATTGGGCAATGACTCCTATTTATCCGCTTTATCTTCAAATGATCCGACAATCACACAGTTTTCAGTCGATCAATTGGGTGAAATACAAAGTGAAGGTCTTCAACTTAATTTCAAAACAAGTGATGATAAATCAGTAAAAGCGTTCATCTTAATTCAAGTGAAAATAAACGGAGAAAGTAATTGGAGGATACTCAAAGATGTCAGCCTTAATAAATGGCAGTTTCGAGAGAAAAACCTAACAGATTATTCAAGTGGATGGCAATATGATCATTTCCATGTTCATTGGGCTGGGCATTATGAAGGAGGCAAATATGACGGGACAAACAACTTCAATGCAAAAATAACAGCAATTGATCAAGGTGGGAACTATCACTATGAATTATTTTCGTTTTCTGGTACCTTACCGGAAACTAGTGTCAATATTGTTGGGCCAGGAAGTCTTGATTGGAAGGAACAAGGTACATGGACAGCAAATGTATCCTATGGTTCCGGTTCATACAATTATGAATGGCGTTACCGTCTCAATGGAACAGGCGCCTGGTCCAGTGTTGTTGGCACGTCACAAACATTTACAAAAACTATGCTTGATACTGATTTTGAACTCCAAGTCAGAGCCTATGGCAATGGTGACGATTTATACGAGACACATTATGTTTATTACGGAACGTTTGTACCCAAACGAGATTCCAATGATTTTTCTGAACAAAGGCCGAATCATTTTTCTTTAGCTCAAAACTATCCAAATCCCTTCAATCCGGAAACAGAAATCCGATTTGGATTACCAGAGCCAGCGGATATAAAACTAACAATCATCAATTCAATTGGCGTAGAAGTACGTACTTTAGTACAAGGCAGATACTCGCTTGGAAGTCATAGTGTGACTTGGAATGGTCAAAATTCACTAAGCGAATTGGTCGCCAGCGGGATATATTTTTATCGTCTGCAGGCAAAAGGCAAGAGTGGAAAACGATTTTCAAAAATAATGAAAATGATTTTGATGCGGTAAACTGACTTGTCCTGACATGAGGTATATAAAAATCCTTCACTATGCAACACTCAATGCTCAAGTATTTGAAAATTGAGTGTTGCATTGCTCATTTATTTTCAATCTCGTACTTCTTCAGCTTGTACCGCAATGATGCCTCAGAAATCTGCAGATGCTGCGCCGCTTTGGTTTGGTTTCCTTCAAATCGACCAAGGGCTTTTTTAATGAGATAATTTTCAACGACCTGCACGGCATCAGGCAATGATTTTTCGACGAATATTTTTAATGGATCTTCGCGGTCGAGAAATGGCAGTACAGCCGGATTTACTTTACCGTTTTCTGCGGTAACAACCAGCGTGCGGATACAATTTTTAAGTTCTTCAACATTGCCCGGCCAATTGTACAGCATAAGGCCTTCAAACAAATCCTCACCCAAGGTAAAACTCTCCAATGGGATCCCGTGACTGCGGGCAGCTTTACGCACGAATTTGCGATATAGATAGGGAATATCCTGTTTGCGGCTGCGAAGCGAGGGAACTTCAAGCATAACCCGGTTCAATTTGTAGTAGAGTTTTGTTGAGATGGCTTTTTGTTCAAATGCAGCTTCGGGTTTTAATTTCGAAGTCGAAATAATCCTGGGACGTCCGTCGGTTTCCCAATATTTCTGATAGCCGTTTGTGCCTTGCATCAATTCCAATAATTGAAATTTCTGATGTTCGGGGAAATCTTCGACTTCGAATACAGCCAATGTTCCGCCGGCTGCAGCCTCCACAGCCTGGTTAAAACGCAATGATAAACTATCGGCACTGCCGTTTTTTTCATAAAATTCACTGGGGTGCAAACTGACGAAAGGTTTGTTGCGTCGTCGGCTTAAGCGATAAATAATATGTGCAATTTGTGTCTTGCCGACGCCAGCCTCGCCAACTATCAGACAATCTTCGTTGCTTTTCGCAATTTTCCGGGCAGCTCTTTTAACACGAACGATTGCAGGACTGAGTCCGACTATCTCATTCATAATTTTTCTAACAGAGAAATCACCTGAGGCTACTTCTTGCATAGAATTTCCGTTACAGTTGTGCAGGTGCAAATCATCCTTTGGTTTGCAGCTGACTTTCATTAAAACGGGGAACCCTTCCCTTGATTCCTCTTCTTTTCCTTAGAAAAAATGACGCAATTGGTTCGCAAACCATGCAATTCTGTTGTGTTTGTGGGTAACACAAAAATACGTAAAGGCGTTATTAGTATTAATCTTCGCGCAAAAAATAACGCCTTACAATTTTGTTATTTACCGCATGACGGGTGAAAATGCAAAAAATTATTTTAAGATATGTGCATCTTGAATGCAATTTTGCAGAATTAAGGAGAGTGAAAGTCGATTCATCCCGGAGCTTTCAGACTGCGTGAAAACGTAAGATCAAACCGTTTGCTGAGCTTGTGGAAACACCCATGCGAACTTCTTCGGGATTTTATTAGCTCAATATCCACACCTTTTAACACAATCCATTCTTCCGCTTACCGGGATGCCACCTTCCTGATCAAAATCCTATTTGCAAAGAAAAAGCTTTATTCCAGCTTACGACATCACCAGCATACTTGCCCATTTCTTCACCATACAGGGCAAAATCCAACCGCAACCAGCGGATATCCAGACCGATTCCAAAGGACGTGTAGCCCTGATAAAATCCAGTACCGAGATGGAAAAATGGAGGTAAGTTTGCTTCAGCACCAAGGAACAGCTTTTTAAAGAAGGTAATATCTGAATCAAAAGGGTGGTTCAAATCTGCAGCAAAAGAAATATTTTTAAAAACGCCAATATTTCGCCATGTTGGAACATAGGCAACACCGAGTTTCATGGAGGCTTCCAGTGAGCCGGTGGAGGGTTTTATTCCCGTTCCATTCGAATTTTCCCATTTGAAATCGGGACTGTTTATATCATAAAATGCCACACCGAAGGACAGATTTCGATTCAGTGCATACAATGCACCGATATCGAGGGAAAATATGCGGCTCTTATAGACATCGAGCGTTTCATCATCACTCAATCCGGTGATAGTTTTAATTTTGTGCGATGCCCAGCGCGTCATGCTCTTTGCACTAATGCCCAGATGCAATGGTCTTGGCAGCATTCCGACAAGGGAAATGCCATAGCCCCCGATAATCAGGGTTTCACCATAGAATTGTATATCCGCAATGGGAAGACCGCTGGCTCCAGAGAAAACCTCACCCATTCCCGTACCTTCGGTAACCAGCGCAAACCCGTAGCCAGGTTGTAAAAATTGCATTTGTACAGGCCCATTTAAACTGAGTTGCGCTGGTTTTTGTACCTGGTCGAGAATATCGAGAAAGAATTCATTTTGTTCGCTGTCGGACATATCGTTCACGTTATTAAACCGGTCCTGGTTGTCGCGAATAAACGCATAGTCATCGTAAAATTGCTGGTTAAAACGAACGCGAAAATCGATGAGTGTGATCTTGCGCTTTGGGATGAAGTTGAGAAGTGCCGGATTATGGAACAAGGGATTTTCATTGCTGCGGAGTGCAACACCTGCGCCCCCCATCGCCAGGGATCGAACGTTCCAATTGGTCGTCCGACCCGTCTGGGCTTCAACACCAGAGACCAAAAATCCAATAAAAAGAAAACTGAAAATAATTTTTTTAAGCATTTACGCCTCGAAATTTCCTAGTCTTTGCAATCTAAAGCACCATCTGGTACAAAGAAGATGTTCCATTAAACGCTATTTCAAAAAGTTGCCATGCCAGAGAAGAATCGGAACCGTTTGAACAAATTAACGACGGTGTTATCGTGCCTGGAATCTGTGGCATATTTTCCGGCAACGGTAAGGCACCACATTGTGTCCAGGCATAATATAAGTAGAGAGAACGAATACCAGCCTCAATGCCCGGCCACTGCCGCATTATACGATTGGTAATTTCCGCTTGTAAATCAACCCCTGAGGTTGCATCGCCAACGAATACGAGCTGATATGCTTCTTCAACCCGCTGCAGCAGGAATCGCTCATCCAGAACAAACTCCGGGCCCTGCCCATCGGTGTCGATGAGCAAGATCATGTTTGCGACCATCGCTGCCAGGCCACGACTCAACAACACGTCTTCGATATATGGGAATTCTTCCACAGTCAATTCGCCGGACTCAATGGCATCTCCAATAATTTGCAGGTTTGAATTTACCACAAGAAAAGTGGTTAGAAGTCCCTGCAATTTGTCAACGCTTAAATTAAAGAGCGTATCATTCTCTGTACTAAATACCTGATTCAGGGTGTACATCCCCTTATTCGACACATTTGTTTGTCCAGCTTCCTGGAAAGTTTCAATGAATGTTGTAAATTCAATATCATTGACCCGCGCTGTAGCTATTGAGTGAAAATAAAGGATATCATAATTGTTCGGATCCTTCATTTTCGCTTCCTCAAGATACGCAAGCGCTTTGTCATTTTCGCCATTTTGCAGTGCAGCCTTCCCCTGCTCAAGAAGGGAACCCGCATCATCGCTTTCTGAGTTCAGTCCGCTAAAAATGTTGCATCCCATAAAAATGGGCAGTAATAAAATAAGCACTATTTTCACCAGATTCCTGTGCATGATATACTCCTTTTTCATTAAGTTGAAATTTCCTATTCAGTTGTTAAATTACATGCCAAATTAGCCTGAGCGGCAACACAGCATGCAATGAAATAATTTTTTTGTAGAATTTTAATTGGGGTGTGAATGAACCACATCGCGCGCAATTCTCAATGGTTCTCATTGTATGTCGGTATTTCAATAACTCTGTTTAGTCAGGTTATAAATTTTATTTTTTACAATAATAAACTACCAACACCCTGGACAAGTCGCCGAATAACGTTTTGGTAAGCGAAATTTCTGGAGGGATTATAGGTGATTGAAGCGCAATCAGCCTCAATTTAATTGTAGATGTGTTTCGAGGATACTGGTTTTCAACCGCGGCAAAAGCAATCTGGTATGCGTATATTAAATATCAAATTGGTGCAGTTTAGTTTGATCAATTGATCAACACCAAGATTAAGCGGGGGGACAGCCATTTTGTTGACTGCTAGGGCTATGCAATGCTACGGCTGTGCGGAGCACGCTTTCATGCATGACTCTTCGCACCACCACAAAACTTCGATACGAGGACAGACGTCAAATTTACCTTCGCGTTGCGTAGCGCCCGATACAAGCAGTTTGTTATGAGCCTTTTTTATTTCTTAGTATTTCCACAACACGATTGTATTCAATTTCCGATAAATTCCAGTTATATCCTTCAAAATCAACGGTATTCGTAAATTGAATAACCACTGTATCCAGGTCTTTATGGTATTTTGCAATGGTTTGGTAGCCTGGAATCAAACCGGTGTGTTCATACCTGTAAATCGAAGAATAAATTTCCTGCTCTTTTTCATCATTGAAAACTGAGCCGTCATTTAATGCACGTATGAATTTACCCAAATCCTCTGCGGTAGCCAACATAGAGCCGATATCGTCTGTCTTTAAATCGGAATCATAGCCAACATAATAGCCGCTCATTACTTCGTTTATGTCAACATCGTGAATAGACCCAAAAGTATGTTGGAGATTTAAGGGCATTAAAATATTTTCTTTTATAAATTGGAAATGGTCATATCCGAGAATCCTATCCATAATTTTTGCAAGCAATAAATAATTCGTGTTACTGTATTCGTAATCCTCACCGGGCTTAAAATTAGCCGGCAAATCCAAAACCAGATCCAGCTTTTCTTTATCATTTTCTTTTGGAGCCATCCAGTAATTAGGCGAGTCTGTATAATTTGGAATCCCGCTTCGATGTTGCACCATCATTTTCAAGGTGATTTTACCCGCATTTTCAATTCGTCCTTTTAATTCAGGTAAATAGTCGGCGAGGGTTCTGTCCAGGGATAATCGCCCATCACGCACCAGCTTGGCAACAGCTACGGCATTATAGAGCTTACCTACGCTGGCAATTTTGAAAAGAGAATGCGGATCGGCGGGAATCTTCTTTTCTCGATTTTTCCAACCTGCGGAATAATAGGCAGGCTCTTTATCACCTTCATCCACATAAAGTATAATTCCGTCAAACCCCATGTCTAAGGCTTCGTTTGCTAACTCTTGAATGGTATCTGGCAATGGCCTAATCCATGCTTTTACCAGTGGCCAAGGGACAAATTGCAGGGAAACAACAGTTCCCAAAAGTAAAATGATTCTGAGTATTTGTTTTGTTCGTTTCTTCTTCATTTTATTTCATCTGAACGCTTTTATTAAATTGCTCATATCGGCGAAGAATGCGAGGCTCTAAACTGTACAACCGTTTGTACCCCGACCTTGCCGTCTGTGTTTAAATTCCTGGTTAAAGATAGAGTTCTACGATCACTTTGCGATTTTATAAACAACGGAAAATAATACAAGTTAAGATACTATTTCTTCATTATAAATGACCGGCATTTGACCCTGCCATTTTTCCCACAGTTCATTGTCAGCAATTAAACGCACCATAAAATTGGCTACATTTATTCGGCTCGTTTTTCCGGCATCAAATAGTGCGCTTCTGATCGGTGAGGGATATAAATTATATTCTGAAACCGCTGATTCATTTATTAGTTTATCCGGACGGATTACAACCCATTGCATAAAATTATCATTTTGGTTAATCTCGACTCGCAGATAATCTGCTGCATTCTCATTATCAACATGTGGCGGTAATAACAAACGAAGTAATGCTATTACAATCTTTTGACCGAAAGATATTTTTTCTGATAAATCGCGGTTACTGTTTCCAGCCGTATTCATAAGCACGTATTTGATCTTGTTTGATGGCTTGTTTGCTTTGACTGCATGGCATAATCGACGAGTAGTTTCGGTTACAAGTTTTCTAGGTTGACCAAAAAGTCCACTCATGTTCGGCGTATGTCCAAGACAGGAAGCAATTGCATCACATCCATTAACAGTCTTGACCAATTTTTCGTCAGTAAGCTCAAGAATACTTCCTTCGACAACAGTCAGGTTTTCATTTTCCAGGATTGTTTTTGAAATATTTTGAGTAGAACGAACAATTATTTTAACCTTGTGACCAAGATTTAGCAATTGGTCCAATAGTAAACGGCCTGTGGCGCCACTTGCTCCTGCAATTAATATTGTCATTTTTTATCTCTCGATTTATTTGTGTCAATTCGGGTAATACATGAATAAACCAGCTCAAGCTGGCTTAAATGGCCCTCATTTCTTCGAAGATATGTTCAACAGACAAGTCCTGTAATTGTGCCAGCCGGTTTACGATTTCACCAATTTTAACGTTTGGAGTAGATGCACCGGCAGTTATGCCGATGATGACGTCCCCCTCCGGCAACCAGTCATTTGATAAATGAATTTCTTTCGAATTCACCGGTTTGTGACGAATGGCATCTGTAGAAATGAGACAATCCGCATCGTCGATGTGATAAGCGGCCGTCTTTTTCTCGGAAATCTCAACGAGGTGGGTGGTATTGGAGGAATTGTATCCTCCAATGACAAGCATAATTTCGATTGGATGCTGTTGCAACATTTTGACAACAGCGTCCTGGCGGTCCTGGGTCGCGCTGCAAATGGTATCGAAAGAACGAAAATGTTCCGCCAGGTTCTCTTCACCATACTTCGCCAACATAACTTGCTTTATTCGCTCTGCAATCGCCAGGGATTCTCCGGAAAGCATTGTCGTTTGATTCGCACAACCGAGGCGCTGCAGATGGATATCCGGATCAAAACCTGTTGAGATTGCATTTTCAAAGTATTTCAGCAACTGAGCTCTATCCCCTTTTCCAGCGATATAATCACAAACCAGCTCCGCTTCCTCCATATCAAGAACGACGATGAAGTGGCTGTCCGAAAAATTCTGCGTTTGCGAGCTCGTCGCTTTTGTTTCCTCATGGTTCCATTTGCCATGAATGATAGAAGTAAAGCCATCTCGAGCGTAACTTTGCACTCGTTTCCATACATTAAGCACAGAACCACAGGTTGTATCAACCAGAATGCAGCCGATACCCCTGTAACGCTGCAACTCATCCACAGCAACACCGAATGCCGGTAATACAACAACATCATTTGCAGTCAGTTGCTGGCCATCCACATTTTCAGCATATTTTCCAGAAAGAAATTTAATCCCCATTTCAACCATTTTGTTGTTTACATGCGGATTATGTATCAATTCGCCAGTGAGAAAAATACGTTTATCCGGAAATTGTTTTCGTGTTTGATAGGCATATTCAATGGCCCTGTCAACGCCGTAACAGAAGCCAAATTCCTCGGCCATATGAACCCTGAAACGGCCAACCTGCATGACATTCTTATTTTGTTTTAAGAAGTCGACAATCCTGCTGGAATACTCCTGTTCCAGTTCGCCGGCCACCTTATCTTTGAGCCCAAATCCACGTCGATAAAGCTGGGCTGATTTATTTTTATTCTGCTGCATACATTTCCTTCCAGAAGAATGGCGTCTAAAGTAACTCTTGCATAAATTAAAGAAAAACCTAACTTGAAAATCGGGAAAGTTAATAAAACAAAAAAATCACAAAACCCAAATGGATTTAGGATTCCATCGGTGATGCCCAAGTTTCTATTTGGTTTAATTTATTCTGTTTTTTTACAACCATTTTTGATCACAACAAATAAAAGTGCCGAATGAATCCAACTTTAGCACAGGAGATCGCCATGCTTTCAAGAATATTATTTATTGTACTCATTGCTTTTTCATTTATTTTCGTGTCGTGTAGCTCGAACGAGGAAGAAAAGAAGGAAAATGCGAAACAGGTTGAAGAGACAAATGATGAAGAGAATTCCATATCAGTTCAGACGAAAGATGGGGAAATGGATTTAACCGATGCCATGACACAAATGCAGCAGATGATGTCCGGAGGCGAGAAAGTCGAACCGATTAATTTCCGTAAACTACGCGAAATGTTACCAAAAGAGATCGATGGTATCAAGGGATCAAATTTTAAAGGTGAGAAAACCGGCGGTTTCGGCATAAAAGTCAGCACAGCGAGTGCAGACTATGAGGAAGACGACATGAGTATCACAGTGACTATAACTGACATGGGCACCATGAAAGGCATGATGGCAATGGCTTCGGCAGCCTGGTTAAATGCAGAAATTGATCGTGAAACGGATGATGAAATCGAACAGACCTATACTTTCAATGGAAACAAAACCCATAAAAAATACAATAGCACAAACGAAAGCGGCGAAATCAACACGATAATTGCGAATCGTTTTCTCATCAACGTGGAAGGACGCAATGTTTCCTTTGAGCGGATGGAAGCAGCACTCGCCGAAGTCCCAACGGCAAAACTGGAGAGCTTGAAAAACGAAGGTATTGAGCAATAAAGCCGACCTGGAGTCAATCCGAAAACTTGTGTTTTCCTCATTCGTGAATGCTTTTAGCAAAGCAAAATCCACAATTGGGTGAGTTTACAAAGGATGCCAATAAAAACTCACCGGGGCAAGTCTGGTGAAGCGAAACAACGTCCTGCTTGACAGACCTACTTAATTTTATTCAGTTGATTTTGCAATGACTGAATTTGACGTTCCATCATCAGCATGCGTTGCTCGTATTGCTGAGGTTTAAAACGCTCGAACTTTTTTAACTCCCGGGGTTCTAACTTAGTAATTTCCTGCTGTTTTAAGGCTGAAAAATCGGGTACACCACCAATACGCGATGTTTTTAAATCGATTTTGTACGGCTTATCATTTCTCAGAATGTGAACCGTCATTTCCTTTCCGGGTTTGACGGTTTGCATTATATTTTTTAAATCAAAATAATCCCGTAGCGCCATTGTATCGACTTTTGTCAGCACATCACCGACCTTCAAACCAGCCTTTGCAGCCGGCGAATCTTCAAATACGGTTACAATCTGTGGCCACTTATTCTCATGAGGCCGCACGGTTATTCCTATCCAGCCATGATTTTCCAGGTATACATCCTGAATTCGTATGCAGGCATCCAAAATTTGTCCAATGGGCGTTACCAGTGCGCATTCCATCCCCCCAGCGGATCCGTTCGGCATTTTCGAATTGGAAATAGTCAAACGACCGGACACCATGCCGATTACCTGGCCAGTGGAATTCATCACCGGTGAACCATTGTTTCCCGGTGCTGTATTAAGCGCGATCTGCAGTAACCCATCCGGGTACACCAGGTTGACATTGCCGAGACTGACGGAACTCGCAATGCCCAGAGAATTACCGACCAAAACCGTCCATGAGCCTGCACGCAACAGATCTGGATCACCAATATTCAGGGGAACAAGATCAGGGTTTTCTATTCGTAAAAGGGCAATTGATTTTTGCTGATCGATACCAATCAGTTCAGCCAGATAATTTGTATCTTTTTCGAACTGAACATAGATATAAGCAGCTCCATCGACGACACTGCTTTTTGTTACAACATACCCTTTTTCGTGCAGAACAATCCCGGTCCCAATATTTGTGATGGAATGTTTAAGCGTATCATTTGAATCAGCAGGCGCCGGGCCGCTTAAAAAAGAAAAGAAGGATTGTTCCTGGTCATCCTGTGGAATAACGGCCGATATCGTGACCACAGAAGGTTTTATTTGCTCAACTATCTGGTTTATTTCTGCATCAAGATCAACAAGAATGGATTGTGACAACACATAACTTTGTGCTATGAAAAACAAACCAATAACGAAATAATATTTTGGTTTAAGCATGAATTTTTCCAGTCGCCTCGTTAATATGATAATTGTACATTTGCATGAACTGTTACAGGCGGCTTTTGTCCATTCATGCTGCTCGAATCTGCAACCGCTGTTTGCCTTTGTTCCGATAGCCCATTACTGACAATTTGGCCAAAACTGAGTACAGCGATATCTGTAGGAAAAACGGTGTGCGAATTAAATTGATCGAGCGAATACTGGACGTTTGAGGCAGGCGTTTGTGTGTTCTGAAGCACTTGGCGAGATATTGGTTTCGATTCACCAGTTGTGTTGTCCGGCTGCAGCCCGGTAAACACATTTAGTGCAATAAATAAAACAATAGCACTGGCAAAACCTAACACAGGTGAGCGCCATTTTTGGATGAACGCAGAAAGAGCACCATGGCCAATTTTTTTTTCCATTTGAATTCGAGCGCGTAAAACTGTCTCAAAATCATCAGAAACTGGTGCAGGTGGAAAGGTAGCTAAAGTGGAACGGAGGGATTGCAGTCGTTCTATGACTGCTTTTTCTTCCGGGTTTTCATCGAGGTACTTCTCAAAAACCACTTTTTCATGGCTTGTCAGGTCATCTTCGATGTACCGGGAGTACCATTCGGAATAATCACGAGTATTTTGCATAGTTTAAGGTCCGTAACAAGTGTTTGTTTTAATCTCCTTCCGCCAGGGCGGGTTCACATGCCTTTGGTTAATTAATTTTTATATTACAATCGACAGCTGGCTATAAACTCTTTTTCAGCATCTCCTGCAAACGCAAACGTGCCCGGTTCACACGGGATTTCACAGTTCCGAGTGGCACATTTATTATTTCGGCAATTTCTTCATAAGCTAAGCCCTGCACATCCCGAAGCAGTATAACCTCTCGAAATTTGCTGGAAAGTTTATCGATTTCACGTTGGATGATTTTCTCATGCATAACGGTATTCGTATGCTTTTCAGGATTAAATTCATCACTGGCAATTTCGAAATCTTTCTCTTCCATACCAATATCGCTGAGGGAAAAGAGCTTGCGTCGCTTCCGGCGTCTTAATTCTGTACGGGATAAATTACCTGCAATTGTGTAAATCCAGGTAGAAAATTTAGCAACTTGCTTATAGGCATGCCGCTTGCGATATACCCGCAAAAACGTTTCCTGAACGACATCTTCTGCCAGCTCCCGGTTATTTAAAAACCGGAAGACAAAATTGAGCAATTGTTGCTTATATCTTTTTACAATGAGATCAAATGCATAAACATCGCCCTGCTGGAAGCGGGCAATCAGCTCCTCATCCGAAGGTAATTTTTCCTTGCTTTGTTCTTCGAAACCTTCCATTCAAATTCCTTTGAATTGAACATGTGTGTTAATTAAAAGTTCCTGAATTTCAGGAAATTTTTCCTGCATACGGCAACTTATCTACCGAATAGCCTTTAACAATTTGAACGAAAAGCAACTCCATGATTGATTCTGAATGAACAGGGAACTGTTTGAGGATATAATCGATATGGCGAATATTCTCCAGGGCGGAGAGCAGCTCTTCTGCAGAATAATTTCGCTTGAATTTATGTAAGTCATTGACAAAATACGGGGACATCTTTGTCTTTTTCGCCAATTCCGAGGATTCCTGCCGGCTGGTACCATATCCCGTTGCGATGAGAATATTGGTAAAAAACCGAGACAGCTGAGCTATTATTCCCAAATTAGACTGTGAATATTTTATGTTCTGGTAAATCCATAAGGCCTGTTTTAAATCACGGGAACCCAGGGCATTTTGAAACGCAAAAATCGTATACTCTTTGCGCATGCCCGCCACCTGCACGATGACTTCCCGGGTAATGTCCTTTGCTTCACCCAAAAACAGGATAATTTTATCGATCTCGTTTTTGAGCGTTTGCAAATCCGTACCTACCTGCATCGCGAGAAAGGCCGAGGCATCCGGGCTGATTTGAAAGTTCAGGTCCTTCACTTCTTTCTCGATCCACGTCACAACCTGATTTTCATACAGCGGCTTGCAGGAAACGAATGCAGTTGTTTCTTCCAGTTTTTTAGTCGTTTGTGACTTGGCCTCAGCAGAACGGGAAATAAGGACGAGGCAGGTGGACTCATTCGGTTTCTCCGCATAGGCGAGCAATTTTTTCTGGTCGTTTGGCGCCATTTTGTTAAAATCACGCACGATAACCAATCGTCTCTCAGCCATCATGGGATAGGAGCTGGCAATATCGATAACACGGCGGGCATCAACATCCGAACCGTACAATAAATCGAAATTGAACTCACGCAAGTCCTGCGGCACACAAACGGCAATAATTTTTTCTGTATGTCGATCGATTAAGTAGTTTTCCGCACCGGCAAGAAAAATTACAGCCGGCAGATCAGTGGCGGTTTTTACTTTTTCGACGTGGAAAGCAGCCATTTACTTTTGCTTTTCCTTTTTAATGGCAAGTGACAAACTAAAAATAAATGCACCCCAGGTAAATATGAGCATGATAATCATCATGACGATTGCACTGACGGACATTTATGAATTCTCCTGCTAAACTAATTACGATACAACTTCTTATTAAAAATTACAAACACCAAAATAACCACGCCCCACTGCAAAACACATGTTCCCACACTAAAAGGTTCGATTGGGTTCCACCACGAATTTGGATGATAAACCGTGATTGCCTGATAGAACCACCACATGATGAGCACAACAAATTCCAGAGGAATTAAATAGGCAATGACAAAGTCGTACCAGGCACCCACACGAAAATCGTTGCCTTGAGTATTGACGAAATTTTCACGAAAATGACTTAATCCCGCTTTCTTCGCCGCAAATGCCACGAAGAAACCGCTCACCAGCAGTCCAACTCCCCAAACCCAATCCTGATTCTGGAAGAATGTGAGATTAACTGCGGAGGGTGCGCCAAGAATAAATCCTGCGAGCCATACAAAAAAAGTTGCTTTTTTGCGCGTCCAACCGAAATCCATCAGTGTCCGTGCAGCCAATTCCAGCATGGCAATCAGGCTGCTGACTGCTGCAATTGTCAAAGCGAGAAAAAAGCCGGTCATAAAAACAGAAGAGGCTGGCAAGGTTTGAAAAAGCTCAGGAATCCAAATGAAAGTGAGGCCTGTAGAAGCCGGACCGGTATCCGAAAGAACTTCTTGTGGCGAAAGCCCCAGCAGTGGCGCAAGAGCAAAAACAGCTGGAAAAATAACGATTCCAGCCAAAATCGAGGCGCTGTTGTTGCCAAACCCGGTAATGCAGGAATTGAGCGCAATATCCTCATTTTCACGCATGTAAACGGCATAGGTCATCACCAGTCCCCACCCTGCACCCGTTGACCAGGCAGACTGCGACAAACCAGCTAACCAGACTTTGTATTGCGTCAGTGCGGACCAATCCGGTTTAAAGAAGAATTCAAGGCCGGCAAATGCATTATCGAGCGTTAAAACTTTGACCACACCGGCAATCAGGAGAAGAAAGAGTCCGGGAATAAGCATTTTCGTTGCAGTTTCAATCCCCCCCTTGATGCCGCGCAAAATGATTATCGAGGAAAAAGTCATGGCGAGAAAATGGAAAAACACAGTTTCCGATGAGTTTGTCGAAAAAGTCGCCCAGAATTCAGTACCTTTTACGTCCGCCAAGGCGCCTGTTGCAGCAGCCCAGGTGTATTTCATGCACCAGCCGGCAACCACAGAATAATAGAACATGATGGCAATGGTACAAAAGGCGACAAAAGCGCCCATCCACGTATATTTTTCACCGATGAGACTACCAAAAGCAGCGGCAGGGCCACGTCGCGTTTTTTTTCCAATGGCAAATTCAGTCATCAACAAGGGAATTGACCACAGAAACAAGAATACCAGCCACGGAATGAGAAATGCCCCACCACCATTCTGAGCAGCAATGCGGGGAAATCGCCACAGGTTACCAGTTCCAATCGCCATCCCAAGCGCTGCAATTACCAAGGTCCACCGCGAACTAAATACTTCTCGTGGTTTTTCCATCCTTCCTCCGTGACTCCTTTTGAACATGTGAAATGTATAACGTTCAGACATTCACACATTAACACGTTCAAACGTTATTATCATGCAAACTGCAAAAAGTAAATACCAATTATTCCCACGGCAAAACAATACCATGCAAAATAATCAAATCGTCCTTTTTTCACAACCGACATGAGAACTTTTATCGCAAACAAGCCGGACACATAAGAAACGATAAACCCAACAACAAGAGGGGCAATCATTTCAGAGGCCATCGGTGTGCCCGAAAGATCTTTCAGTTGCAGGACAAATGCACCACCAATCGCTGGCAGCGCCATAAGAAAAGAGAACCTCGCAGCCTCAGTTCGATTTACGCCGAATAACATGCCCATGGAGATCGTTGAACCGCTGCGGGATATACCTGGTAAAATAGCAAAAGCCTGGGAAACTCCCATGATCAGACTGCGCTTGAAATTCATCTCCCCTTTTGAACGCAATCCAAACCGTGACAGGAGCAGAATTACTCCCGTGACAAGAAGCAAATAGGCAGCAAGCAGCGGATCGCTGAAGGCCTGTTCAATTCGATCTTTAAAAAACAAACCGACAGCCACGGCAGGAATCGTAGCCCAAATAATGAAGGCTACATAACGCAATGCTTCTTCCTTGGAGGGATCTGCTTCTGAGAACTGTTTTCCTCGCTGCAGTAAACTCAATAACCCATTGAGAAGCCAAATAACATCCTGTCGAAAAGCGGATAATACGGCGAACAAAGTTCCCAAATGCACGACAACTTCGAATAAAATCCCCTGCTCGGTTATCCCAAGAACAGCTTTTCCGAGGGTGAGATGCCCCGAGCTGGATACCGGCAAGAACTCAGTTAATCCTTGCACCAAACCTAAAATAATAGCCTGTAAAATTGACACTTATATCTCCATAGTTGTAAATCTGATCCTGCCTGTTTTCTGAACATAGCATGGAATTTGTTGGTTTAATTGATATTTTTGAACTATACACACGGGGATGCTTTTTGCGCAGTGGGAATAAAATTCCAAAAAAACAGGCAGACTTGCAAGGCATTTTTCAAACGAAGCAAATATTACCTGCTGAAGTGAATAAATTTTTGTATATTTAACAACTTGTCTCCCCTAATTCACCGACCTGCGCTATTCAGAAATACCAGAATTGGGTAAAGGATGTCTCCTGCCCACGGTTCATTTTGAGCATTGCATGAATAAAGCAGGCTAAATCAGTTAATCAAAACTTTGTCCGACAAATGAAAAAGAAAACTTTCAAATTTATCTTAATCACTCTGGTAATTATGGCTTCAATTTCGTGCTCAAAAAATACAAATTCCTCGGCAGACTTGATACTGAAAAATGCTCGTGTTTGGACTATGAATCCTGAACAGCCATGGGCTCAGGCTCTTGCCGTAAAAAACGGTTTACTCCTGACTGTAGGTGAAAATTCCGAGGTACTGGATTATCAGAATGCAAACACGGAAATAATTGATGCACAGGGTAAATTGGTAGTTCCGGGCTTTATCGATAGCCACGTCCACTTTATAACCGGAGGCTTTCGTTTGGCATCGGTGCAGCTGCGCGATGCGCAAACGCCAGATGAATTCGCACAACGCATTGGTGATTTTGCAAAAACAATTCCTGCAGGGGCATGGATTACCGGTGGTGACTGGGACCACGAACTGTGGGGTGGAAAGTTGCCACAAGCGAGCTGGATTGATGCATTGACCCCGGAAAATCCGGTATTTGTCAGCCGTCTGGATGGCCACATGGCACTTGCGAACAGTTTAGCTCTGAAAATGGCTGGTATCGATAAAAACACACCAGAAACGGAAGGCGGAGAAATTATTCGCGATCAGATCGGCAAGCCAACCGGTGTACTCAAAGACAATGCGATGGATTTCATGTGGAACGTTATGCCAGATCCCCCGGCGGAAATGAAAGAACGTGCCCTGATAGCCGCAATGGAATACGTCGCCGCACAGGGTGTTACCAGTGTGCACCAAATGGGTGGTTGGGGTGAGTACCTCACTTTGAAGAGTGCTCACGACAAAGGCATTTTAAAAACGCGTGTTTACGCATCCGTTCCATTATCGACATGGGAGAAACTGCATGAATACATCCAAGAAAATGGCAATGGCGATAACTGGTTGAAAATTGGTGGTCTTAAAGGATTTGTCGACGGCTCCCTCGGTTCACACACAGCCGCTTTTTTCGAATCCTATACGGATGATCCAGGGAGTCATGGATTTTTTGTCAATGAGAAAGAAACGCTTGAGGATTGGATTCTCAACGCTGACAAAAACGAATTACAGGCAATAATTCATGCTATTGGTGACAGCGCAATTAGTACGCTAATTGATATTTTTGAGCAGGTTGCCGAAGAAAACGGTCCGCGCGACCGCCGTTTTCGCATCGAACACTCGCAACACATAGCGAAGAAAGATTTCGCACGCTACGCGAAAAATAACATCATCGCAAGCATGCAACCCTACCATGCCATTGATGATGGCCGCTGGGCGGAAAAAGTCATTGGTCCCGAGCGCATTAAACAAACCTATGCTTTTCGTGGCTTGCTGGATGCCGGCGTAAAACTCGCCTTCGGGAGCGACTGGTTTGTCGCTCCTCCCACCCCCCTGGAAGGAATTTATGCAGCTGTCACACGGCGTACACTTGATGATAAAAATCCCGACGGTTGGGTACCACAAGAAAAAATCACCGTTGAGGAAGCTGTCCGAGCTTACACAATCGATGCTGCCTACGCTTCTTTTGAGGAAAATATAAAAGGCTCCCTGGAAAATGGAAAGTGTGCTGATTTTGTTATTTTGGATAGCAATATTTTCGAAATTGCTCCTGAAAAAATCCGCGAGGTAAAAATATTATCCACATACGTGGGCGGTGAGCAGGTATTTCGTCAATAAACAAGGGAGAAAAATCAAGTGCGTGCTGAGGGAAAAATAGCTGCTATCACAGGTGCAACGGGGGCTATTGGCAAAGCGATTGCCCGACAAATGGCCATGCATGGCGGATATAAAGTTGTTTTACTTTGTCGCGATGAAAACCGGGCAAAAAATCTTGTGCGCGAATTGCAACAGGAGACCGGAAACAACAACATCGATTACAAAGTTACGGATCTTTCGTTGCATTCGTCGGTGCAAACTTTATCTGAAAATTGGCAGGGTCCTTTGCATGTGCTCATTAACAACGCTGCCACGACACCAATACAACGCGAGGTTACAGTTGAAGGTATTGAGCGTCAGTGGGCGACCAATGTTCTCGGTTACTTTTGGATGATGCACAAATTCTCCACCATTTTAAAGGCATCGGCACCCGCACGCATTGTTAATGTTGCGAGTTATTGGGCCGGAGAACTGGATCTACGAGATCCTGAGTTCAAAAACAGGCGTTACAACAACAATACTGCTTACCGGCAATCCAAGCAGGCGGATCGCATGTTGACTGCAGCTTTCGCAGAAAGATTATCGCACACAGGTATTACTGTCAATGCCTGCCACCCCGGGGATGTCAATTCCAGATTGAGCAACGATCTTGGTTTTGGCGGCCACGAAACACCCGACGAAGGTGCCGATACCCCCGTGTGGTTGGCGACGGATCCACAACTTACTACGACAAGTGGGAAATATTTTGAGCGCAGGAAAGAAACGAAGTGCCATTTTGCTGCAAATAAAAGGGAAGTCGACCTGCTCATGCAATTATGTGAATCTTACTGAAAAAAACAACTTTCGATACAAATAGATGGGATACATCTCAAATTTTTATTGAAATTTACCCAATCATTACGATTGGCGAATTAAGTTGACATTTTTCAAACAAATATTAAGTTATCTGCTGATTTTTCAATCCTTATGTGAATATTTTCCCAAACTGCATGTCCTCATCATTATTCACAAAACGTACGCTAACATCACCAGACCAAATTTGCAGGAAAAGTAGGGATGTGCTTCGAGCTCATTTCCTGCAAACGGACGCACACAGGAGGAATCGTAAATGAATGATTTATCAGTCTACACAAACAAAGCTGTAGAAATGGTAATGGAATATGGACCTAAACTGATTTTAGCAATAGTTACCCTGTTCATTGGTTTATGGATCATAAAACTTGTTATCAGAGCAATAAACAAAGCCATGGAGCGGAGTAATACGGATATATCCTTACGCCGTTTCTTAACCAGCCTTGGTGAAATTGCTCTTAAAGCAATGTTAATCATCAGCGTAGCGGGAATGATCGGTATTGAAATGACCTCATTTATCGCTGTGCTTGGTGCTGCAGGCCTGGCTGTTGGTTTGGCGCTTCAGGGCAGTTTGGCCAACTTTGCCGGAGGCGTGCTTATTCTTCTCTTCAAACCCTATAAAGTTGGCGATTTTATCGATGCCGCCGGGTACATGGGGACAGTCCATGCCATACAGGTATTTAACACCATTTTAAAAACTCCTGATAATAAAACGATTATCGTTCCCAACGGAATTCTCAGCAACGCCAGCATAACCAATTTTTCCACCGAAGCGACACGCCGCGTTGATATGTCCTTCGGAATCGGTTACAATGACGACATCGCAAAAGCAAAAGGAATCTTAAATGACCTGCTCGCAAAAGATGAGCGCGTACTGAAAGATCCAGCGCATATGGTCGTTGTCGCCGAACTCGCTGACAGCTCCGTGAATTTCACCGTCCGTGCATGGTGCAAAGCCGCTGATTATTGGGGGATTTATTTTGATATGACGGAAAAAGTGAAGCTGGAATTCGACAAACAAAATATTTCAATTCCTTTCCCACAACGAGATGTACATGTTTATAATCACTAATATTTTTGAGGAAAAAATGAAAACGAAAATAGGATTTATACTCTGTTTATTGACATCTGCTGTTTTTGCGCAGGAACAAGCTGCAGAAGCACCAAAATATGGCTGGCAAAAAGAAATGGTCGGTGGATTAAATCTCACCCAAAATAAATTTGACAACTGGGCTCAGGGTGGTGAAAACTCCTTTGCCTGGCAATTGAATTTGAATTTTAAATTCGTCAACGACCTGGAAAAATCAAATTGGGCAAACTCCGGTAAATTAACCTACGGCACGACAAAAACCGGCGAACAGGAGGCACGCAAATCGATCGATGAGATCAAGTTGGAAAGTGTGTATACCTATAAACTTGGTTCCCTGGCAAATCCCTACGTCGCAGCGACAGGCGAGACGCAGTTTGCCCCTGGTTATGCCTATTCCGGAGATTCCAAAACACAAATCTCGGCTTTTTTTGATCCGGCTTTCTTCCGTGAAAGCGTTGGGATTGGTGTGAAACCTAACGACATTATTCAAACCCGAGCAGGAGCTTCTGTCAAACAAACACTCGCTAGTGAAGAATATCCTTTTGCTGATGATCCCGATACTCCGGATAAAATCGAAACCACTAAAAATGAAATCGGTGCTGAATCGGTCACTGATTTAAACTGGAAAGTCGCGGAGAATACCCTGCTCACCTCCAAGCTGGAGCTTTTCACTACATTTGCAGCTTTTGATGAAACAGATGTCAACTGGGACAACGTGCTGACGACAAAAATTTCGAAATACATCAATATGAATTTCAATTTTAAATTATTTTACGACAAGGACATTTCTCCGAAACGCCAAATCAAACAAGCCTTTGCTTTCGGTCTGACATATACGTTTCTTTGATTAATATCCAACCTGCTCCATGCTGGTGTGTTCGGTCGGGTCTGTAATAAAGCAGGCGATCGAACTCGCCAGTATGGATGCATGACATATCACCAGGTTGTTCTAACTGGAAATTTTATAATTTTCCCTATCCCTGTCTCACTCTCTTGCCGAAGCTAAAATAAAATTGCAAACCGATATAAAAAAGCGCGTCGCTATCAATAAACCGCCAACGAAAAGCACGAGTATATTTTCGGATATACAGAATTTTTTGCTGACAAAACCTGCTACCGATACATTGATTAACTTCAAATCGATGGCAGACAGGCAAAACTACAGCCACCGGATTATGCAACGTCTGGGGATCGACGTCGACGAATACGCCATTCTGAACATTCATCAAATTGGTGTTAATGCACCGGTCAGCTACGTCTTTCAGGAGTTGCTGCAATGGAATGGCGATGCGAACTGCTGGCCGAACCATATCGCCACAATAGCCGGCATCGATGAACGGCTGAGAGGGATTAAAATTTTCTTCCTGGGTTTTATCAAAAATCCACTTCAACAGTGGTTTCAGAAAAGAAAATTTTGGGGGATAAAATTATTCGAATTGAATGCACTAAAAATAACGCAGGTGCCGGAACAATCCGAGGTGGATAACGCACGCTACATGCTTTTCCGCTGCAGCGGCGGCTACCCTATCGGTATTTTTGCAATCTACACCCGTTCTGCCATTGTGGAGCAGGGAGAGAAGGAACCCACACAACTCTTTATGGTTGTGGGTTTTAATTTCTATGGTCGTGAAAAATGGTCGCAAAAGAGTATTATTAACAGTTTATGGGAAAAACTACACGACAGAGCGACGGCAAACATCCTGAACCGGCTTAAACAACTTTGCGAGTGGCGGTTTGCAAAAATCCAGAACAAGTAAACGGGGCTAAACACCCCGTCTTGAAAGATCCTTCCTTAACCGATGTCAAAATCGTCCACAACGGTCACATCCATTTCTTCGTCGGAATAGTGATTGTGCATTCCTGCATACTGTGTATTTTTCCCCAATTTGAATTGTCCTAAAATCTGATTTAATCGACTGGTCATGTGGTGCATGCTGTCACTTAAATCTGCGATATTTTGAATATCGCTTGCGCTGCTTTCGGTCACCATACGAATCCCATCCACATTTCTGGTTATTTCCGTAATAGCCCGTGTTTGCTCCTCACCTGCTTCGGCAACCTGTTGAATATTAGAGGCAACACTGGTTGTGCTGGTAATTATTTTCTGCAGCGCATCACCCGCTTTACTTGCCAGTTCTTTGCCACTTTCCACCTCAGCATTCCCTTTCTGGATAATGTTTACCGTTTCTGTTGTATCGACTTGAATACGCTTCACCGTTTCGATGATCTCCTTGGTGGCTTCCGCTGTTTTCTCCGCCAATTTCCGTACTTCATCAGCGACGACTGCAAACCCGCGTCCATGCTCACCAGCTCGTGCTGCTTCGATGGCAGCATTCAGCGCCAAAAGATTTATCTGATCAGCGATTTCATTAATGACTTCAATAATATCGCCAATTTGATGACTACTTTTTCCTAGGGTTTTAACTGTTTTTACAGATTGCAGGACGATGTCGGCTATACGGTTCATGCTTTCAATGGTGTCTTCGATAACCCGCCCCCCCTGCCGTGCATTTTCACCAACAGTATTTGCATCCTTTGCGGAAGAGACGGCATTGTTGGTATTTTCCGTTATCGTCATAGCAATTTGTTCCACTGCACTGGCGACTTCTGCTATTTGCGATGCCTGTTCATGAATACCACCTGCAATTTGCTCCGTTCGCACCATAATATCCTTGCTTGAAGTATTCACGTGGCTTGCAGTCTCCTGTGCGGCCGATGTCAGGTCGGTAATCTTTGCAACAACATCATTGAAACCGAGCATCAAGCGACCGAGTTCGCCCTCCTCTTTGTGTGTAATTTTAGCCGTCAAATCACCATGTGCAAATTTTTCCATGTTTTTCAGCAGGACTTCCACGGCTTTATTTAAACGCAGCTGCTTATCTTCAATTTCTTTTTGTATGTTTTGGGCATCCATTGCTGCCAGTTTTGCTTCTTCGCCTCTTTGTTTCGCTTCATTGAGGGATTGTTGAATACGACGGATCATCTGATTAAACTTGTCACCGAGGAGTCCAAGTTCATCTTTTCCTCCCAAATCGATGGTAAAGTCGTTTTCCCCGGCTATTACCCGGTTCGCTGCTTCATTGAGTTTCATAATTGGTGTCGTCATTTTTCTGGCCACAAAAATACTAATTGTGGTTGAAAAAACGAACATCACAAAGATAACAAATAAAGAGCTTTTTTGAAAATCAGCCAGCTGGGCTTCCACGTCATCCACATAAATGCCTGTTCCTATAATCCAACCCCAGGGTTCAAATAATTTAACGAAAGATACCTTTGGCACCGGATCGTTCAATCCGGGTTTTGCCCACATATACGAGACATAGCCGCTCCCTTTTTGCTGGCAAACGTCCACCATCGCGCGAAACAATTTTTTACCATGTGGGTCTGCAACATCACCAATGTATGTGCCATTTAGCTTCGTTTTAAAAGGATGCATAATCATGTTTGGTTTTAGATCATTAACCCAAACATAATCATCACTGCCGTAGCGGATTGTCTCTAAAAATGAAAGTGCTTTCTGTTGTGCGGTTTCCAACTCCAGGACGCCATTTTCAACTTCCTGGTTTAAATTTTTACAGATGCCAATCACCGATTCTACGACATGTTTGGTTGCAAGCTCTTTCTCTGTATAGAGCTGTTTTTTAAAAAGGGAGGAAAAATAAGTAAAATTTGCAATAACAACCGGAAGAAGCATCAGCATCATAGCGAAGAAAAACTTATAAACCAATTTTTGATCTTGAAACCTTTTCATGAGTGTATCCCAGGATTTAGATTAGCATGAGTTTGAAAAAAATCGCTCCGGGAGGACAGTCCGAGGGCGACGAAATCTTTTATGCCAAACTCTGTGTTGCATTATCAATTTTTACTTGGTTATCGAATCGAAAGATATTTTTCTGAAATTTATATCTGTAGCGTAAATTTGGGGAGTAACTTGAAAAATGAAGTACGAAGAGATTGAAGCCTTAGAAATCCGGAGTGATGGGAAACCCGTCAATTGTCGTAATTGCTTCGCCTGAATCAGGGAGTGACTGAACCTGAGCTGATCAAAGCGTTGGCCTGGCCCGTCGCACGGGAGGGATTTTTCTTTCCAGATCAGCGAACATTCCAGCTCCGACAGACTCACGCTTGGACAAACTCAGAGACCAAATGAATCTTCTCTTTTCACTCAGTCTGGTCATTCCGAAATGCTTTTATTCGGTATCCCCCATTGAGGGACGTTGTTACGAGTATGGATAGAAAATAAAAAAGAGCAGCGATAATAAGCCCAATACCCATAAACCGCTACTCACTTCCCTCTGTCTCCCGGCAGCAAGCTTGAACAACGGATAGAGAACAAAACCAGCGGTAATGCCAACACCAATATTGTAGGTAAAACTCATCAGTATAATTACGGCCAGGGCAGGAAAAAGCTCTGTCGGGTCATCGAGTTTTATTTTTTTTATGGGTTCCAACATAAAGAACCCAACGACGATGAGCGCCGGTCCGTATGCCTCCGGAGGCACAACGGTTAGAAATGGGGCAAAAAAGAGCGCGACGAGAAAAAGCAAGCCAACAACAACAGCTGTAAATCCGCTTCGCCCTCCGGCCTCCACCCCAGCTGCGGATTCAATATAGGCCCCTGCAGTAGTCGTCCCGACGAGACTGGCAAAGGTTGTCGCCAAAGCATCCGCCATCATTGGTTTTTCAATTTCAGGTAAATTGCCCTGTTCATCCAGAAAGCCGGCACGCGATGATACTCCGATAAGTGTGCCCATCGTATCGACAAAAACCATGATAAAAATAGTCAAAATAACCGCTGCAAAGCCAACACTGAGGGCATTCGTAAGGTCGAGCTGAAACAAGGTTGCCTCAAGGCTTGGAGGCGCACTCATCCATTTTTCAGGCACAGCGGCAACATCGAAGATGAATGCAAGCACGGTGGTCGTCAGAATACCGATGAGAATTGCGCCGGGAATTCGGCGAATCATCAGGATGACAATAATGAGAAAACCACAGATGGCAATTAAAACTGGAGCAGTGGTAACATCCCCGATTTTCACCGGTGCATCTGGTACACCGAGTGTGACGATACCCGTGGAGTTCAGTCCGATGAAGGTCATGAACAGGCCAATTCCCACAGAAAAGCTATAACGCAATCCTTCTGGTACGGATTCTACTAACCACCGTCGCAGTTTCAACGCAGTTAGAAGCACAAACAGTACGCCGCTTATAAAAATTGCGGCCAGCGCCATTTGCCAGGTATAACCCAGCACAATAACGACGGTGTATGCAACAAACGCATTTTCGCCCATGTAAGGCGCGATCGCGAAGGGGCGTTTGGCATAAAATCCCATTAAGAATGTACCAAACGCTGCCGTGAGTATAGTGGCCACCATGGAAGCCTCAAACGGGATACCTGCAGCTTCAAGAATTTTTGGATTGACAATAATGATATAAGACATAGTCAGGAAGGTCGTTACCCCGGCAACGATTTCTTTTCGAAACGATGTGCCGTGGCGTTCAAACTCAAAATAGCGGTAAAAGAAATTTCCCATGGAACACCTCGCTTTGGTTTGAATGGAGGAAGTTTTAAATGCCAATCTCGAATCTGTTTAATTCATAAACACCCAGATTGGGCAGGGCTAACATCTGCCCATTGCTAAATCTACGCGTCACTGAATGTAACTACTCAGCCATTAGCGGACGCTGAGCTTGTCGAAGCGGGAGCGGCACTACATCATGAGAGAAATGGCCCTTCGACAAGCTCAGGGACCATTTCTCTCCAAGTCAGGCTGAATAGTTACCACTGAATAATCGAGATTAAAAGCTTATTATCCAAATACAGGATAAAACCGAAGCGTACGAAAAATGCTGGCGCAATCATTGCTCTTTTCCCGATCCATCAAATCGCCATTTTTTTGCGGTGGGATACCATTATAAAGATGCTGAAATTTCGCAACTATTACCACTATTAATTCTTGCGCAACAATGAATTTGTCCTAAATTGAAACTATGAACAATCGGCATTCGAAAAACAGATTGCAATTCAAAATTACCTTCTACATCGTCCTTCTGGTCGCCTTAATCATTAATTCAGTCGGATGGTTTTTATATTTCGCTGCACGTCACTATTTCGATGAAGAACTCGGCAAGAAACTCATCAGCATTGCACATTTCGCTGCAGAATCCATCGAACCGGATTTGCTCGTCTACTTGAAACCCGGTGATGAGAACGGTGAATTTTATGGTTCAATCCAGGTGCAGCTGCAAAAATTCGATGCAAATTTTAATCTCACTCACAGCTATCTTATCAACCCCGATTTCAAGATGCTCGTCGACTCAAAACAGGACGGTGAAATTGGGAGCTCCGTCGTGCATTTACAACCGCATTTACTCGAATTACAGGCAGCTTTGCAAGGCAATGCACGCTACACAGTACTCTATCAGGGCAACGATAACATCTACTATAAATCTGCTTTTGCGCCCTTACAAACAAAGGATAACACAATAACCGCAATTTGCTGCGTCGATGCGAGTCCGGAATTTTTGCAGGTGCTGGTTAAAATCAAAAATTCCATTCTTTTCATCAATTCCATCAGCTTTGTGATTGCAGTAATTCTCAGTTTTTTTCTTGCAAAAAGCATTGTCAATCCTATCCGAAAACTGGTAACGGCTTCCGAACGGATGAGTCAGGGCGAATTAACGCGCCCGGTTGAAATATCTTCCCGGGATGAAATTGGTTATCTCGGCATGGTTTTCAATTCAATGCAGGAAGCTATTCGCTTGCAGCACGAAAAATTGCAGAATCGCATTGAAGAAAAAGAACGGTTGGCATATTTGGGGGAGTTGTCCGCAGCAGTTGCCCATGAGATTCGCAATCCCCTCAACTCGATCGAACTTTACATGGGCTTGCTGCAACGGCAAATTAACCCACCTGCAGAAGTAGCAAGCAACATAGTTAAAATTCACAAGGAAATACAGTCACTCAATGCAATTGTCACCAGCTTTTTAAAATTTGCCCGCCAACCAGAACTTGTTCTGACCAAAGTTCTGCTCAGCGATCTTGTCCAGGAATCCTTATTTTTAGCCAGTAAAGACCTCAAGGAAAAAGATATCGAAGTCCGTGTAAATCTGGGGAAAAAGGATGTCACGCTGAATGCCGACGCGAATCAATTGAAACAGGCATTGCTTAATGTCATTCTGAATGCCATACAATCCATGCCCCAATCCGGAACTTTAGCCATAAATGTGCACAACATCGAAGAGAACAATTTTATCCTGCTGCAGATCAGCGACACCGGTTGCGGCATTAGCAAAGACAATCTTGATAAACTCTTTCAACCTTTTTTCTCAACACGAAACAGAGGGACTGGACTTGGTCTGGCGATTGTGAAAAACATCGTCGAAGCACATCACGGCATTGTTTTTGTTGATAGTGAAGAAAAAAAAGGGACGACAATTTCTCTGAAACTGCCTATGGAGAAAGCATAAAAATGTCAAATATACTCGTGGTTGACGATCTTAAAAGTACCACTGATGCTGTAGCACAAATCGTAACTGCCAGGGCGCACCAGGCCTTTTGCAGCGCCACCGCCGAAGATGCATTTGCTATTTTTAAACATACACCTATCGACGTTATCATCACCGATATGAAACTGCCGGAAAAGTCTGGCCTGGATTTGCTGCGGCAAGTGCGCGAAATCGATGCCGACGTCCCGATTATTGTCATGACAGCTTTCGGCACCGTAAAAAATGCCGTCGATGCAATGAAGTGGGGAGCTTTTGACTACCTCACCAAACCCGTCTCTCTCGAAGAACTTGAAGTTAAACTTGACAAAGCCCTCCAACAACGAAATCTTGCGTTAAAGAACCAGAAATTGCGTCTGGAGAATGACTATTTGCGCGAAGAAGTGCATCAGCATTTTTCACAGATTATTGGTCGAAGTCAGGAAATGCAACGTATTTATAGTCTGGTGAAACGTGTCGCAAGCGCCAACTCACCAGTCCTCATTTTAGGAGAAAGTGGCACAGGCAAAGAACTCATCGCTCACGCCATTCACAACAACAGTGAACGAAAAGAAAAGCCGTTTATCAAAGTGAATTGTGCTGCACTGGCGGAAAATCTCTTGGAGAGTGAGCTCTTTGGCCATGAAAAAGGCGCCTTCACCAATGCGATACGCCAGAAACCGGGACGGTTCGAAATCGCAGCAAATGGTACCATTTTTTTGGATGAAATTGGAGAAATTTCACCTGCACTTCAGGTTAAATTACTGCGAGTGCTGCAGGAAAAAGAATTCGAACGAGTCGGCGGCACCGACACGCTACCGATGAATGCGCGCATCATCGCTGCCACAAATCTGGATTTAGAACAGGAAATTCGGAACAAAAATTTCCGCGAGGATTTGTATTACCGCCTGAATGTCGTGAGCATCCACTTGCCACCTTTGCACCAGCGCGCCGACGATATTCCCGAGCTGATTAATCATTTTATCAGAAAATATTCCGAGGAAACCGGAAAAAACATCGATGGCATCACACCACAAGCAACGAAATGCCTGTTGAATTATTCGTGGCCGGGGAATATTCGTGAGCTTGAAAATATCATTGAACGCGCCATTGTTCTCACCGCAACCACGCAAATCGATGTGGACGATTTG
This sequence comes from Deferribacteres bacterium, assembly GCA_020633655.1. Taxonomy (GTDB): domain Bacteria; phylum Zhuqueibacterota; class Zhuqueibacteria; order Zhuqueibacterales; family Geothermadaptataceae; genus Bioreactorimicrobium. The sequence continues at coordinate 112,858 of JACKDF010000009.1, read as the reverse complement.
CCGGCCCACCTTATGCAATCCTTCGACGAAAGCCTTCTCACTGAGCTGGCCGAAGATGACTTAACGAAAAACATTGAAGAGCATGAAAAAAAGCTGATTTTCAAGGCCTTATTGGAGACAAAAGGCAATATCTCCAGAGCTGCAGCACGTCTTAATATCAAACGCACAACGCTGCGTTATAAAATGGAAAAATACGACTTTCTAAGGTACAAATTTGAATGAAAACCGGTGATCGAATTCCCGTGATTTTCGCACTGATCATCGTTTTTGTGTACTCCTCAGAATTGTGGAGTAGACAAGCCAACACAGATCTTGCCACTTTGCGTACAGCAATCCATAAGCAAACGGAGGATCTGGATTCGCTAATGCAATCGCGCAGTGAGCTGATGCGGGAATTCAGTACGGTTACGACACGCATTAATGAGTTTAAAATTGAACTTGAAAATCATCGCCAACCCATAACAGAATATCGTTTAAACAATGCACTGAAAAACTCCCACGAGCTGGCGGACCAGATTGCGAGCCTTGATAGAAAAATAAATTTCCTGAAAAAAAACCTGCAAAAACTCAATAATAATATCATCATGGCTATTGATGCTGAAATTGATCTTTTGCTAAAGACAGGCGAGTCATCTCCACCCAAAAAGGAGGTATTGAACCAGATCCAGGCGTTAAGCAAAGAAAAATCAGAATATCTGGAATTGGTGAACTCCACACAAATCCAGGTTGCGGAGTGGCAAAGCATAAATCTCGAACCGGATGACTCAATACAGCGAATCAACTTAAAATTAAGTTTATTAAAGGATAAAGCTGCGAAATTATCCCGGGTCATTTCACAAAGTGAAGGTCGGCTGGAAGAGTATGAAAAAAATTATAAAATGCAGAAAGAGATGCTTGGCTTTTACCTCGATTTAAGTCGAAGTGTGGAAGATGAACAGGGTATTTTTGACCGGAACCGTTTGGATGAAATGAATGATCAGATCGAAATTTTAACAAAGAAAATCGAGATCATTACTGAGGAGATTGCAGAAAACAGGCTCAATTTCGTGCATTTGCAAGCCAAAATAGATCTTTTTTCATTAAAGTTGAGGGAGAAAAATGACAAATATTAGCCAGGATCAGGAATGCAAATGAGATTCTCTATAATGCATGGTGTCATTCTGCTTCTCAGCACAGCTAGTTTGCATGCTCAGGAAAAATCGCAATTCTCGTTTTTTGGGAAAATCTCCCAGGAATACAGGACAAACTTCCTCAGGCTTCACGACACCACACAAGTTGACGATTACAGAACCAATCTATTTTTCAGCGTGGAAAACAGGCGAAAAATAGGAAAAAATTCGCGCCTGAATCTTTATTACGAATTGCGGCATCACCGATACGATGAATTTCTGGAATATAACCGGCACGATCACCTGGGAAACATAAAATTCCAGACACCTTTTGGCGAAAAATGGCTTTTCGCTTTTTCAAATGAATTGCGTTTGCGGAAGGCATCAACAGTTACGTATTCCTACCTGCGCAATATTGCCAATTTTTACACAGTGTTAAATGTCGACCAGCAAAGCCGAGCCTATTTCGGCATACAGCACTGGTCAAAAGATTACTTTGAAACACCATCCTACCAACATTACAGTAGCGTACGCCTTTATACAAAATTGCACATACAACTTGCAAAAACGGCCAATCTCGGAATTCACGCCGAATACAATAATCATAAAGGCAACCTTTATCCGGGAAGCAGGGGACCGGATCTCAATCTCGAGTTGGATGGCCAACGCTTTATCTTTATTACACGACTCGACAAGATATTTGCACCTCGACTATTTACGACTTTCGCCTATCGCTTTGAAAATGATTTCCCGATGGAGGTGGAGAATAAATTAACAGGTCAACGATACAATGATGAAACCTATGATGAGCTCCTGGCAGAAGATTCCGATTTTGGATATTTTAAAAACCAGTACAGCATTTCTTCGCTTATAAAAGTCTCATCCAGACTTTCACTCCTTGTATTTTATAATATTTACAACAAAGAATTTAAATTCTGGCGTATTGAAGAAGGTGGACCAGTAAGAAAGGACCAATTGATATTTCTCTCCCACCTTCTCAAAATAAAAATCAACAGGAAATGGACCTTTGAAATGCAGCACAATTTCGAGGACAACAGAACAAACCTGGAGATATTCAAATATAAAATGAATACTGTTTCTGCAGGATTATCCGTGCAATTTTGAAATATTTAATACGTGTATTTCCTGTAGTAACCGGATAAAATCGTCAAGTATTTGACACTATTTACAACACCCCTGTCAAATCAATGTAGCTCACAAAAAATCAATCTGTTATTAATGATTTATCACACTTCATCGCTGTCAATTTTTTGACACAAATCCATTTGGAATCGGCTATAGAAACCACTAGTAAACTTTTTTCGATAAAAACATGAGAGTAGTTTAAACAATTCGTAAAGTTATTTCTTAATAATTCAACGGTTGGCTGTTCAAAATATATGTTATAAAACGTAAATACCGGATGATGAGCTTATAGAAACAGCTGTACATCAGCTCAAAATTAGATGCATTACGGAGGATTCATCCTTACACAAAATCAACAAGATTATACTAAACATTGGAATGATATTTGGATTTGATTTGGCTTGGAAAACTGAAAAGCACTCTGAGGAGACTGTTGCAAAAGGGATAAACCGGAGGTCGAGCCTGCCTGCACTGAGTAAAGTTGAAGTGTCGAAACGCCCGGTTCCGCGCTCAAATTTTGGCTCTTTGGCGAGGTCAGGGTGCGAATTTACATATTTTTCGACAGTCTCGTCAGAGTTGACTCTATTCGCACTATTTTTCGGAGAAAAATATGAAAGTAAAATTGATGATACTTTTTCTTCTCGTCCTCACGATGACTTTTCTAAGCAGTTGTAAGGAAAAAGAAAGTGAAAAAGTAATAAGCAAAGAAGAATTGCCCGCACTTGTTCTACAAAGCTTCGAAGCCAGTTATGCCGGCGGAGAAATTAAGGAATGCGCTGAAGAAATGGAAGACGGACAAAAATTTTATGAGATATCTTTTATTTACGAAGACAGAAAAATCGATGCCGTATACACAGAAACTGGTGCTGTGCATGCAATTGAAGAGATGATTACTCAGGAAGAATTGCCACAAGAGGTTCTTGACGCTCTTTCTATTGAATACCCTGCTTTCACGATTGAAAAAATTGAGAAGATTGATCAAAGTGGAAAGCAGTCCTATGAAATCAAGGGTACAGATGAGGGCACCAAGCAACGGTGGGAAATAAAATATTCGGAACAGGGAAAAGTAATTGATAGAGAAAAAATAAAGTCGGCAACGGAATAAGGTGCAACAAACAAGTCGATAGTATTTTGGAGGTGCTGTGCTTTTATCGAAAACGTTTTTTTTCGCATGCATGCTGATCATTCCTGTGCACGCCATTTTTGCACAATACGAAACGCCAGGCCCAGACTGGTTGGCTGATCGCGGCACAGGATTGCCGCTTTCCATTTTTGGCAATTACATCAATAAAGGTGAATTCATTTTTTACCCATTTTACGAATATTATTACGATCAGGATGCGGAGTACAAGCCGCAGGAACTAGGGTATAACGTGAACATAGACTATCGTGGGAAGTACAAAGCACATGAAGGTTTGCTCTTTTTTGCCTACGGTTTCACAGAAAAATTAGCAGTGGAATTTGAGATGGCGATGATCTCAGCTACCCAGTACAAATCCGGAAATGATGTTTCAAACATGCCAGGCAACCTTCATGAATCCGGACCTGGAGATATTGAAGGGCAAATTCGCTATCGCTGGAACAAAGAAACAGCCCGACACCCTGAATTCTTCAGTTATTATGAAACGGTCTTTCCTTCACAAAAAAATAAATATTTAATTGGCACGCAGGACTGGGAATTTAAACTCGGACACGGCGTGATTAAAGGCTTCACCTGGGGGACAATGACGGTACGAGCAGCACTGGCCTATGATGTAGTCGAGAAAAAAACCGAAATAGGTGAATATGCCGTGGAATACCTTAAAAGAATTTCACCCCGTGCGCAAATATATCTTGGCGTGGAAGGCACGCAGGATGAGGTTGAATTCATTACAGATGTGCAAATTAAAATAATATCAAAAATGGCTTTACGCCTCAACAATGCATTTGGAATTAGCTCTAAAGCGACCGATTACGCTCCTGAGTTTGGATTGATGTTTCGATTCTAGCTCGAAAAAACAACCAGACTCCCATCCCCACGTTTTTCCCGGTGCACAGTGTACCGGGAAAAACGCATTTATTCATGAAAAGCACATATCCTGGTTTATTCATGCGTTGCGTACAATTAGGGATGGGCAGCGCGTGTTCATTGCACACAATCCCGGTGTTTATGAATTTAACAGGATATAAATACTAAATCGCATTCCTGGAATCTCCCTTTTAAAGACCTGCTTTTATGAAAAAATTGCCCCGACTCATTTGCATGCTTGGTTTTCTCGTGTTATTCCTATTGCAAAACAGTTACAGTCAAAACATAAAAAAAATAAAAAAGACTGGCGATTATGTGCAAATTGCACTACCATTGACCGCGCTGGCTTCAACATATGTAAAAACGGATGCAACCCTGCGTAAACAGTATTTTGAAAGTTTTGCTGCAACATTATTTGTGACATATGTTGGTAAACTAACCGTACCAACGCTGCGCCCCGATGGCAGCGATTCCTATTCGTGGATTTCCGGTCACACTGCAGCATCGGTATTTGGCGCCGCATTCATGGAAAAGCACTTCGGTTTGAAAATCGGTATTCCAGCATACATCGCTGCCGGATTTGTCGGTTGGAGCCGGGTAAAAAGCAAGAAACACAGCGCCGGGGATGTCTTACGGGGTGCAATTGCTGGCGCGTTCTTCCCCCACTGGGACCTTGCGAAGTTACATAAAACAATAAAAATCAAAGCTACAAATATAGAAAACGGAATAGGCTTAAACCTTGAACTATCGTGGTAAACAAGCATGATTTTAAAAGAACATTTTGAAACTATCGGGCAAAAATTATTTAGATACAGAAGTTACTTGCCTCTTCTCTTTATTCTTTTCATTCTTTTCGCAGTAGACGACATGCAAAGACTGCACTTTTCAACTTTGAATCACCTCGTTGAATGGCTTTCCCTTGCTTTTATTGTTGCCGGATTGCTGGTCCGCATCATCACCGTAGGGCAAGCTGCAAAAGGAACTTCAGGCAGGAACACGAAAAACCAGGTCGCAAAAGCCTTAAATACAACCGGATTTTATTCGGTAGTGCGACACCCTCTCTACCTTGGGAATTTTCTCATTTTCTTTGGATGTATCTTACTTTTGCAGGTACCCTGGCTCGCCTTCCTCAGTGTTACAACCTTTTGGCTCTACTATGAACGGATAATGGTTGCAGAGGAAGCGTATCTCATCACCAATTACGCTGAAAGCTATCTGCAATGGGCAGAAAACACTCCAGCGTTCGTACCGAATTTTAAAAATTGGCAGAAAAGCGAGATCCCGTTTTCCACAAAAAAAGCGATTCGAGGAGAATATACCACTTTAATGGCCACGATTCTTACCGCAAATGTACTCATTCTTATTGAAGACAGCCTGCGTAAACATGAGATTTATTTCCGTCCGAACTGGCTCTATTTCCTGGCAATCAGCATCTTCGTCTATTTGGTTATTCGCCTTCTGAAAAAGAAAACATCTCTTTTAACAAATTAGAGTAATACATAAAAACAGCCGACTTTTGGCCGGGATGAAGCGAAATCCAACATTTCCATTACGAATTGCCCGGATTTTATAAAAAGGCAAGAACCCAGACCCTGTTAGAGCTAAATCAAGTTCAACCTGACAATTCAATTTTATCGGTTATGTTAAACGAACAATTTGAATTATTCCATGATTTAAGGCCAACAATAAAAACAAAATTTTGTTTAACGCAAAGGCGCAGAGTTTTATAAAATTTTTTCTCTGCGTAACTCTGATTCCCGGTAGCTCTGCGTTTTAATAATTCCATTTATTTGGCTCGTAATTCAGACCTTTCCTTAGACAGAGCGATATTATCCAGTGCAGGCACGCTTCCCGACAGCTTGAACTTTCCGTCTTCACTTAGGTCAGCCATCAGCAGTGGAATTCAAATACAGTTCCTATAAATTTTGCGGTTTTGAGAGAGAACGATATGCAAATTCACCATTTTCGCAATGCCACTTTTATACTGCAAATGCAGAAAAAGATTATTCTTGTCGATCCGATGCTTGGTTCCCGGGGAACAATGATTCCATTTCGCTTATTCAGTCGAAGCATCCAGCTTAATCCGATTGTCGACCTGCAACAAAATGCACAACCGGCGTTGCAATCCGTCACCCATGCCTTAATCACGCATTGCCAAAAAGGACATTCAGATCATCTCGACCGGGCAGGAATTAAATATCTTCGTGAAAAAAATATCCCTGTTCATTGCAGACAACAAGATGTGTTCTTTTTACGAAAACGCGGTTTGAACGTGCAACCTTTTATGCAAAGAGAAAAAAATCTGTTCTGTGACGGGCTCGTCGATCTGGTGCCCTGCCGGCATGGACGCGGATGGATTACGCACTTTATGGAGCATGGTAGCGGTTATTTCATTCGTGCCATGGCTTCACCGAGCATCTACATCACCGGCGACACGGTCTTAACTGACAAAGTACGGCAGACGATAATCACGCACAAACCTGACTGGATTGTTCTTCCCTGCGGCGGGGCACGCCTGGATGTGGGGCGCTCAATTTTAATGGAAATGGATGAAATTATCGAAACGATCGCCATTGCTCCGGGCAAAGTGATCGCTAACCATCTCGAAGCATTGGATCATTGCCGGATTTCGCGCTCAGACTTACACAAAGCTATAAAATCCCAGGGACTGGAAGAGAAGGTTATCATCCCAAAAGATGGTGAAACTATCAATCTGCTGGTTTCATAATTTTTCAAGCAGGGAAATATAGACTCATCCGACCTGCCAATACGCCCAAAATCAATCCGAAAAAACAGGCTTAATTTAATCGGTAAAAATTTAGCGCCGAAACTCATTCGCTTAAAATAAACGAAATCTGTCGAGACTGTCGAAAAAGGGATAAACCGACGTTGAGCCTGCCTGCACTGAGTAAAGTCGAAGAGTCGAAAAGACCGGTTCCACGCTCAAATTCGTGTCATTCGGCAAGCTCAGGATCCGAATTTGCAAGTTTTTCGACAGTTTCCTCAGAGTTCTAATTTCTGTTGAAGTGAATATCTGAAAAATTTTTTATGCATGAAAATGCAAATTTCCGGGACAAAATGTATATAACATGGAAGGAAAAAGAGAGCACGGATAAATTCTTACGCTCGCTTTTTTAACCTGCTTTTTTCATACAATACTCTCCAGCGAACGATAGGGGCTGAGTCAAAAAATGTAACGCGACATTCATGTCGTTCATTTTTGAGCTTAAGCTTACGATATAAATGTCGAATTACGGCCATTAAATCATGTTTTGACTCGGCCCCCAATCCTGGGATTTATACATAAAACAGGTTCAAATTATAATGCAGGCGGAACTACGGGTTTCAGGGAGAGATCTTTCAGATACTTTTTCTTTATTGCAAAAGCATGTCTGTCCTTAAAAAGCAGTGTTTCACTTGCATAAAGCGAGACTTTTAAAAACATGCGCAGCAGAATTACGATTTGCTGCAGGAGAAAAACCAGTAAAACAGTTACGCCTCCGGCTTTGTATAAAATTGGCGGTGAAATATACTGGTAGGCAAAGAGAAAGAGAAGTCCACTGAGGGAGTAAATCAGAGCAATGGGCACGGTGCGAATAAAATTGCGAAGAACGAAAACGATGGCAGAGAAAACGACACGATACATCCGCGTTTCATCTTGCTGCACCGTGAGAATACGTGCATAATCCATAACCATATAAACGAAGCCTAAAATTAGAAAGCGAAGTACAATACGACTCACTGCCCACGTATGAATAATGTCACGGTAGGGATCTTTACCATACCAGACTGTTCTTAAACTTTCAAGCAAGAAAGATAGTCCGAATAAAATCAGCAGCAGGAGCAAAGACCATAGGGTGATACGGAAAAAACGCCAGAAATAGCGACCGGCATTTCCCCAAAAGAAAGCAGAATCATATCCCTTGTCCTGCAGAAAGAGGCTGATTGTCCCGGCGGAAAACAACAGGTTAAGCAGCATATAGGCTATGAGTGTTATAAAGAAAAGCGGAAAAAAGACATAGAGAAAAGCAGGAGAATGAAAGAGGAATTCAGTGAGAAAATCCATGTCCAAACCACTCTCCAAACGTGCGCTCATCATGCTGGAGCCAAGATATTCCTTCAGGAAACTACGCAGCGGTTCGACAACGATCAAAGAAAGCAAAAGACTGAGAGTAAAATAGAAGAAAACCAGACGCTTGTTTTTCCTTAAAAGTGGACCGGCCTGCTTAATATAATTGATCATTTCATATTCCTTTATCTGTTTTCATCAGCTTTGCAGCTGCTACTTAAACATACTAAATGGTAAGTTAATTATCTCCGGCATATCCAGTAACGCTTGCAACCAGAACAACATGCGGACAGTGAGTTTTGTCAATCCGGAATCCTGTGATGCAATTGTTTTACTGTTATTGGTAAAATTCATGTCGAGGAGTATTTTTTGTTGTGGATCGACTGTTGCCGAGACCAGCTTGCTCTCCCTGGTATATTTAAATTTTTTCCACAAATCTTTGCCGTCCCACTTTTCCAGGATTTTTTCGCCGTTTGCAAACACAACTTCAACTTCAACCGGAAAGGTAAATTCACCCAATCTTCTTACAGCGACACTACTTTCGTAAAGTTCCGGCTCCGCGGATTTCGCACTATCCGTTGCCATCTCAGTCTGTAAACTGTCCGATTCTTCCGTGTCATTTTCCTCTATAGCATCATAATCGACACCCCGGGCTTTACTAATTTTTCTGGTTGAGATGCGATCGACGCTGTAATCGAGCTTTGCATTGGAGTACAACACCTGATCAAAATACCAGTTCATATCCTGCCCGGTCACATTGCTCACAACATCGATAAAATCCTGTGACTTCGGGTGTCTGAACCGCCAGGTTCGCACATATTCCTGCATTACTTCACGCATTACATCTGCGCCCAGGTAGTTATCCAAAGTTAACAAAACGGTAGCTGGACGTGAGTAGGAATTCACACCATAACTGGTGCCGTTGTAAAATTCCCACCCGGCTTTGAGTACAGGATCAAAATCAGCGCCGTATAAATAACTCACACGTTGGTATTGCTTGTTGGAAAATTGCATATCACCGATATTAATCACGCCGGCATCATTGAAAATATGGTCCATAATTTTGGCTTCTGTGTAGCTGTTTATCCCTTCATCCAGCCAACTTTCCTCGAACTCATTAGAAGCCAGGAGATGATACCAAAAGTTATGACCGAACTCATGCACAATGACGAGCTCGGGTAAATAAAGCCCATCGGGAATTCCGTAGCTGGTCATCGCAGTGATCAGCGTAGGATATTCCATACCGCCAGAACCGCCGGCACCACGCCGTGGATCGACCACCGTCAAATTAGGGAAAGGATAGTCTCCGTACCACTCCTCAAAATATTTGATCGACTGCTTTGCTGCTTCTACATGGCGCTCACCCTGTTCCGCAACGTCACGTTGCATCAGAACACGGATATTCACGTCATTTTCTGTACCGGTGAATTCAACAAAATCAGGGCTTGTGGTCCAGGCGAAATCATGCACATCTTCTGCATGGTAGAAATGAGTTGCTGTGCTATCATCATTTTGCACAACTTCCACTTCAAGTCCTGTGGCGCCGAGAATATTTCCGGCAGGCACGGTCATGTGAACATTGTATACGCCGTAATCAGCAAAAAACTCGGTATTCGAGTGAAACTGGTGGCAATTCCAGGTGCCGTCTTCGAAAACACCAATTTTGGGAAACCACTGGCCGACGAAGAAATATTCTGCTTTCGCACCGGTGCGCGCGAAGGGTGGCGTGGGTAATTGTGCGGTAAATTCAATCTCCACTTTTATGCTTTGGCCTGGTTTTAAAATTCGAAAAAGTGGGATACGAAAGACGGTTTTATCCTCAGGATGATCCGTGTCGGGGTGAAGAAACTCCATGTATTCGGTCATATCGCCACCTTCTACGGTAATCTTGTCGACATCGATATATCCCCAACCTTCGCTCGAAATGGCGTTCGACCGATGCCGTCCCCCGGATTCGATCATAAAGGTAGATTCGGTATTACGAAATGCATTGAGATAGAGATGAAAATGGAGATCCTGTACGGGTTTCTCAGTTTTGTTAAACCACGTAAGCGTCTCCTGTCCGTGCAACATGCGGTTTGAGGTGTCCAGCTTCACATCAATATCATAGTTTGCTATGCGCGGACTGAGCGGTTCTTCAAAAATTACGGATTGTGCGTGCACGTGCATTACACTGAACAGGAATAAAAAAACGAACAGGCAACCTCTTCTGGAAAACATAGCCACTCCGTTATGGTAATTAATGGGATTATTACAATAAAGCACCTTCCATCGGCGGGTTGAACCTTACAAGTTTTGCGGTTGATCGGTAGAAAGTAGCTGTAAACTAACTGGAAATATGAAAAATTGCAAACATTAATAAGTTGAATTGTTATATTAGCATAAAAAAAATCATATCCAAAAGAGCAACCCATGAAAATTTATTTTGCGGCATCCATTCGTGGTGGTAGAGAAAATCAGGCAGTATTTGCCCAATTAATCGCCTTTATAAAACAGAATGCCCAGGTGCTCACAGAACACATCGGCTCCGACTCCCTGACCGAAGAAGGCGAAAACATGATGAGCGATGAGGCTATTTTCACACGTGATATTGAGTTTATCCAACAAGCGGATGCAGTTATCGCGGAAGTTTCCACACCATCCCTGGGCGTCGGCTATGAACTTGGCTTCGCCGAATCCCTCGGCAAACCGGTACTCTGTCTCTATAATTCAATGGCTGAAAAACCACTTTCTGCTATGATTTCCGGCAATGCCTATTTTAATTTAAAACGTTATACTGAAATCGATGAATCCTTTCGTGCGATTCAGGAATTTCTCAAAAACATGATAAATTTACGTGAAACACCATAAAATAATAACACAGGAAAAATTATGATCATCAATCCGGATGATTTGACTGTAAAAGAAAACTACAAATTGATGACGGGCTCCATTCTGCCCCGGCCGATCGCCCTGGTTTCGACGGTAAGTAAAGATGGCATTTTCAATATCGCACCCTTTTCGTATTTTTCCGGTATTTGCTCCAATCCGCCGACTATCTGTTTCTCTCCTGCACGAAAAGCCCAGGGGACGATGAAAAAAGATACGCAGGTGAATATTGAAGATACGGGGGTATTTGTCGTAAATATGACAACCGTTTCCATGCGCGAAGCTATGGATATTTGCTCGCGTCCCTTTCCGCCGGAAGTCGACGAATTCAAGGAAAGCGGCTTCACACCTGTTGACAGCGTAAAGATTGCGGCACCGCGTATCAAAGAATCGCCGATTCAATATGAATGTGAACTTCGACAGGTTATTCCAGTGGGTCGTGAAGCTGCAGGTGGCAGTTTTTTGGTAATCGGTGAAATAGTCATGTTTCATGTCGCTGACGAACTAATCGAAAATTATCGCATCGACATGGAAAAATTGCAACCCCTTGCCCGTCTTGCGGGGAACACCTATTGCGGTCTGGGTGAAATAATTTATGGTTAAAGACCCAAAAAAGGAACGACGGACTGCGTTTTTTCCAGTCCGCTTTGAGGCATAAGGCCAATTCCGTGGATATTCTGCCACATTGACCTTATTTTTACAATCAGGAGAAGAGGAAATGTCAACGGTTTCACCAGAAAATAACCACAAAAATTCCTTTGAAGATAAAGTCATTTTAACGACGATTATCTTCAGTCTGCTCATCGCAGTTTTGCTTTTTTTACTAAGCACGATTCCCGGTACCGGCACTGTCGTCGCTACTTTTCTCGGATTGGGATTGGCGGCACTGGTATACCGTTTTCTGGGTGGAATTGGAGAAACATCCTTTCAAATCCGGGCCTGGAAAATCGCTGGAACAGGAGCTTTTCTCATCGGAACGATCTGGTTTATCGACAGCCGGTTGCAGACAGAAGTTCAATGGCATCCTGCACGCAACACGGCACAATGGTTTGCAATCGACAACCATGGTATTCCGCTACAAGTCGATGTTGGTGGCGTCGGCTCCATCTCAAAACCGAAAGCTGATGTCCTGGCAAAAAATCAACTCTCAATGCAGAAATCTGGGGATGGGTATCTCGTCAACGCTGATTTTGACAGCGCCTCTTTTACTCACGGCTATATTTCAAAAGAAAATTTGAGCGCTCTCAATTTATCAAACGATTTTTCACTTTCTGTACTGCCGGGCAAGTTTGTCATTACAGATTCCCTCCTGCGGCCCTACACAAAATTTTATAACCTCGACCCGCTTCCGTTCTACATTTCAACCGGACGCTACGGCGGTGAATACTCGCGTTTTTCTCTGCACAACAAAGAAGGAAAACAGTTATACCAGGGTCAGATTCGTGGCCGCGGCGCTGAAATCATTCAAGTCGATGGCGCCTTTTATTTTGTCGCTGTCACTATGGTCAACCACGAATTACCGGATATCAATGACAAATATGCGAAATTCGCGTTTGCCGAGCTGGAGCTGAAAACTGCGTTAAAATAAGCTTTCATGGTAAAAGAAAGTGCAACATCTGCTGATTGAAAACGTCAGTCAGAAAGATCAGCACTTCCGAGAAAAATTTTTCACCCAATGCCAATGAGTTTGCCCTTTGCCGGGTTTAAAGTTAAACCCGTTGTGCAAAATCGATCGCAATTACCCATTTGCATCCTCAGGACCGCGAAAGAGATATTAGAATGAAATTCCATTTCCAGCAGCCACAATTCCTGATTTTTGCACTCACAATCTTCTCGACGACACATTCTTTCGCAGTCCAGACACGTAAAACCATTTTTCAAAACATTTCCCTGCAACAAGGTCTCTCGGTTTCAACAATCCATGACATTTACCAGGATCGCGAAGGATACATCTGGTTTGCCACTGCCTATGGTGCCAACCGTTATGACGGCTACGATTTTCGTATTCATAAAAAAGAAGTGAATGATTCTACCTCCATCGGCGATCACCGTACCCAGGTCATTTTTGAAGACAGCCGGGGCAATTTGTGGTTCGGCACAGCATCTGGTGTGCTGGCGCAGTACAACCGGAAAACCGGGGGATTTACCAACTACACTATTGATCCACCGGCATTGCAAACGCAAAACATGGATATTGTTCCCACCGCCTATCCTGTGACCTATGCCTTTTATTCTCCACACACGATTACAGACATAAAAGAAGATATGCACGGCAATTTATGGTTGGCCACCTGGGGCTCAGGCATTGCAGTGTTTCATCCTCACAAAAAAGAATTCATTTATGTGCAGGCGAAAAAAGATGAGCCGGCAAGTCCAAGTGCAAACCGAATTTCCAGCCTTTTGTACGATGAGAAAAAAAATATGTGGGTTGGCACTTTCGGCAGCGGTTTAAATCGCTACAACAGCGAAATCGATATTTTTAACGAATACAAATCCAACCCTTCGACGAACGAAAACAACGCCAGTTTTTCCCATTACAGGCATGCACCTTTGAATAATACAAGTCTGAGCGACGACCGGGTATCTATGCTTTTTCTCGATTCACAGCACAACATGTGGATTGGCACTTTTTTCGGCGGCCTGAATCTGTTGAACACCTTCGAAACCATGGACTCAACAACTTTCTACCGGCCTGTTCTTTTTTCCCACTTCAAACACGATAAACTTGATAACACCAGCCTGAGCAACAACAATATCCTTAGTATGTGCGAAGACAAAAATGGTGCCCTGTGGATTGGAACCTACGGAGGTGGACTCAACAAATTAGACTCACAAACGGGACGATTCACCGTTTTTAAAAACGATCCCAATGATCCCAATTCCTTGAGCGAAAATAATATAACTTCCATTTTCGAAGACCACAGCGGCATTCTGTGGATCGGCACCTTGCTTGGAAAAGGCATTGACAAGCTCGTTCCGGATCTGCAAAAATTTATTCATTACAAAAAAATGGAAGGCAAGGAACAATCCTTAAATGACAACATTGTTTTTGCCCTGGGAGAGGACAAGCAATCCTCCGGGCGTTACGTCTGGGTCGGAACACTCAATGGCGGGCTTAATAAGTTTGATCGTCTCACAGAAAAAGTCGAACATTACACGCACAAAACGAACGATAAATACAGCATCTCACACGATCATATCCGGTCCGTGTATTGCGATGCTTTTGGTTATCTTTGGGTTGGCACGTTCAGCGAAGGGCTGAACCGCACACTGGAACCGACGACACGCTTCCCTGAACTCCTCAACACAGAGGTAACTGCAAAAAATGGTGTCCAGAACTCCAAACCACAAAGTCATCTCCAATTTAAAAATTACCTGCACGATCCCACCGATGAAAACAGTCTGAGTTTCAATCAAATTCGCACTTTGTATGAGATGCCTGACAGCACCCTCTGGATTTGCACTTTTGGAGGCGGACTAAACAAATACAATCGCGCAGCAGATAATTTTACCCACTATAAGTTCAATCCAGAGGATGAAAACTCGCTCCCAGACGATCACGTCTATTCTGTGTGCGGGGATAAAACCGGTTTATTATGGATTGGTACTTTCGGTGGCGGTATCGCATCGTTGGATCTGAAATCCGGAGAAATAAAGCGATTTCAATACGACGCAATGACTCCCGGCAGCCTTTCGGATAACCGCGTACTCACCGTTTATGTAGATGCATTCGGGATTCTGTGGGTGGGGACAGATGGTGGCGGCTTAAACCGTTTTGACCGCGAAGCGCAACGTTTTACCATTTTTAGTGAAGAAGAGGGATTGACGAACAAAACCATTTATGGCATATTGGAAGACGAGGAACACAATTTATGGTTGAGCTCGAACAATGGCGTTTACAAATACAAACGCGCTGAGAATAAATTCAAAGCCTATGAGGTCAGTCATGGTTTGCAAGGCCGGGAGTACAGCGGTGGAGCCGCCCTTAAAATCAGTGATGGGACGATGTTTTTCGGTGGTGTTCATGGCTTCAACGAATTCCATCCGAGGGACATTCACGAGAATCCCCATGTTCCACCCATTGTGATTACCAGATTCACCAAATACAACAATCCCAGCCCCTTTGATCCACAACAAATCAATTTGTCCTACGAGGAAAATTTCTTCACTATCCATTTCGCTGCACTGGACTACACCAACCCTGCGGCAAATAAATACATGTACAAACTGGAAGGAATGAACGATCAGTGGATAAATGTCGATTCGGATCACCGCTTCGCCAGTTATACCAATCTCGATCCGGGACACTACAGTTTTCGTGTAAAAGGCAGTAACAACGACGGTTTGTGGAATGAAGTCGGCACATCGATCGATGTTGTTATCACTCCGCCTTTTTATCGGGAAATGTGGTTTTATTTTAGCGTCACTTTTTCTTTCATCGCTGCGATCGTGTTTTTCCACAAATATCGCATTAAACAGAAGGTGCGACGGCAAATTGAACTCGATCGCATACGTAATCTGGAAAACGAGCGCGTGCGGAAACAGGTTGCCGAAGATTTTCATGATGAATTTGGACACAAACTTTCGGGAATTACCCTGTATATCGAATTGATAAAACGGGGCATGCTGAACAATCCGAAGCAAGTGAGCCCCTATCTCGACACCATGGCAGAAATTTCCCGTAATTTATCCAGCGGCATGCGCAACTTTATATGGACCCTCGATCCGGAAGTCGATTCCTTCTACGATTTTGCGGTTCATATGAAAGATTATGCCGACCATTATTTCAACAAAAAAGAGATTGCTTTTTGGGTAGAGGGCATCGACGAAGCAATGAAATCAGTTCGTCTCCCGATGCAGTATCGCCGGCAATTTACCTATATTTTCAAAGAAGCCCTGAGCAATTTACAGAAATATGTCAACTGCAATAACGTAACACTGAGCTTCCAACTTCATGACCTGGACTATAGAATACAATTAAAAACAGACGGCGCCGTAACCGGGACGAGAGCCGAATTCTATGAGAATCCGGAGCGGATGATGCAAAAACGTTCGCAAAAAATTGCAGCCGCTTTGCAAACCAGCCTTGAGGATTCAGGATTACGTATTGAGCTTACAGGGACAATTTCTTATGGGGAATTCGAAGCAAGAACCCCATTGTAATCCGAAAATACATTTTGTATATTCGTGCTCAATTGACAAGCTATTGCAATTTTCCGGAATCGTTTTATTTTTGTGGAAAGTAAATTCAGGTTAAGTCGGGAGAAAGCGATACTGTTTTAATGGCTGTCTGAAAAATTTGTATAAATTGGTTCTTCTTTCAAGTCCTTTGCGGAACGAAATTTTTTTAGAGTATGGATGGAAGCCTAAGTGCCCAGAGAAAGTAAAACGTCCTCAATTGATCATAATATTGAGATCGCGATCGTCGAAGATGACACCATCATTCGCGAAAGTTTGGCCATTTTGATTAATGGAACACCCGGTCTTACCTGTATCAGTACGTTTTCCACGGCAGAAGCGGCTGTGAAAGGTCTCCTGGAGAATCCCCCCGATATCGTTCTGCTCGACATTACCTTGCCCGGCATAAGTGGCATCGATGCGATGCGAAAAATTCGTGCAGAAAACCCCGACATTGATTTTCTCGTACTCACCATTCATGAAGATCGCGAACAGGTTTTTCAGGCATTGTGTGCTGGCGCATCGGGTTATCTGGTAAAAGATACACCCTCAAGTGAGATTCTCGAATCGATTTATGATTGCTATCGGGGTGGCGCACCGATGAGCTCAAAAATTGCCCGAATGGTGGTTAATTCCTTTCATGTCGCGCCAAAGGTTGCTCTAACTGAACGAGAAAAAGAAGTACTCACTTTTTTGTGCAACGGCAGTACTTATAAAATGATTGCAGCCTCCCTGTTCGTGAGTGAAGGTACCGTTCATTTCCACATCAAAAACATCTACAAAAAGCTTGAAGTGAACTCAAAATCCGAAGCTGTGGCCAAAGCCCTCACCGAGAAGTTAGTCTAATCATGGCAAAAAAAATTCTCATTGTTGACGATGAAGAGGATATTGTTCAACTGCTGCAATTCAATCTGCAGAAAGAGGGATACGAAATTTTCAGCGCTAACGATGGTCTTACGGCACTCGACCTCGCTCAATCTCAAAAGCCCGATCTCGTGCTACTCGATGTTATGCTTCCGGAACTCGACGGTTATGATATCATCCGAGAGTTACGAAAAAATCCGGCAACAGAGCATATCGCTGTCATCTTTTTAACCGCAAAAGACAGTGAATTCGATGAAGTTTTAGGGCTGGAGCTCGGTGCAGATGACTACATCGTAAAACCGATACGCATGCGAACTTTGGTTGCTCGCATAAAAGCGGTGTTGCGCAAATCATCAACCAAAGATGCTGCAGAGGAAGAAAACATTCATTTGGGGGATATTGAAATCGAAACCTTGAATTACAGAGTAAAAAAGCAAGGCGAAGTCATTCATTTAACCAGAAAAGAGTTCGAAATTCTCCTTTTTCTCGCCACGCGCCCGGGGCGGGTTATCACCCGGGAGACTTTGCTTAATGCCATTTGGGGGGATGACATCGTCGTGGTTGACAGGACGATCGATGTGCATATTCGAAAAATCAGGGATAAACTTGGAATAGCCAGCGATGGATTAATCGAAACCATCAAAGGCGTTGGGTACAGACTGAAAAACGAATAACCATGTTTAAATCCATCCGGCAAAAGCTTTTCATCAATTTTCTCATTCTCATTACCTTTGTGACAATCGGGGCGGGATTTATTTCAATCATCGAATTGCAGCGCTATTTTCGCGCCCAGCTGCGAGAACAGATGCAAACCCAGATCAATGAAATCGCCTTCCTTTTAAAATCACCACCGCAGCAAACCGACTTCTACAGCTATTTAACCCAATTTGCCCATACGAGCAATTTTCGCATCACGCTCATCAACAAAGAAGGCAAAGTCATCTTTGATTCGCAAGTCGCGCAAGAAGCCCTTTTAAATCTCGACAACCACAGCGAAAGACCGGAAGTCAAACAAGCACGACGGGAAGGCATCGGCATTGACGAGCGTATGAGTCATACCGTCAATACCGGTTTATACTATCTCGCCATGCGAACGCCAAACAAAAAAAAACAGCAACTCGTCTTCCCGGATGCTCAGGTTATCCGTTTATCCATCCCCCTGCGTGAAGTTGATCACATGATGAAAGAAATGCAGGAAAAAATTATCATCGGCGGGCTCATCGCATTTCTGGTGGTTGCAATCGTTAGTTTTTATTTCGCACAACGAATTACAGATCCTGTAGTTCGTCTAACTCGTACGGCAGAAAAAATAAAACAGGGACACTTCGATACTGCCTTCGATTACCACGCGAACGATGAACTTGGCCGACTAAGTGAAGTACTGGATGGCATGCTGATTCGATTGCGCACCGATGTGGTTCAAATGGATCGTTTGCAGAAAGTTCGAAGCCAATTCCTTGGCAATGTTTCCCACGAGCTGCGTACGCCTATTTTTACCCTGCAAGGATATTTGGAAACTCTGCTGGAAAGCAATATAACCGACAAAAAAAAACAACGCTTGTTCATCGAAAAAGCTTTTAAACAGGCCGAAAGACTGAACATTCTGCTCACAGACCTCATCGACATTTCCCGGATCGAATCCGGAGAGATGAAAATGAGTTTCCGCTATTTTAATTTGCAGGAATGGTTGCAATGCGTTGTCGCAGAGCTGGAAGGCAAAGCTAAAAACGCGAGTGTCAATCTAAAACTGCATGAAGATTCATCGCTCAAACATGTCGAAGTTCTCGGAGACAAACAAAGACTCACACAGGTGATGACTAATCTCATCAGCAATGCGATAAAATACAACAAAGAAAACGGACGAGTCGATGTACGCTACCACCTCGAACAAGCACATATTCGAATCAGTGTGCAAGACACTGGAATGGGCATTGCCGAAGAGCACCACACCCGTCTTTTCGAGCGTTTTTACCGTGTTGATGTGCAACGCTCCCGCGATGTTGGCGGCACCGGACTCGGCCTCGCTATCGTCAAACACATCATCGATGCTCACAAGGGAGCTATTGCTGTAACGAGCGAACCAGGTAAAGGCTCTACATTTAGTTTTTTGTTGAAACACAAAGGACTCTACTCTTAACAATTTCTTAACACAGACGTAATATTTTCGTAATTTCAAGCCAGTATATTGGCAGCTCACTACACTACATCTCATTGCATAATGAGATGGTCATTAACGGTCATAGGAAAAAATCAAAATGAAGAGGACAGAACTGTACACTACCGTGTTCGGAGCGGTGGTTTGTGTGCTTTTTACAGCAACGGCTGTAAACGCTCAAGAAATAGAGTTGTCAAACGCTAAATCCTGGGAAGTTTCAGGAAAAGTGCAATTGCAACATGAAGCAGATACAAAAGCAAAAACAAATGACGACAAAACCATGCAGGGTTTTCGTATTCGTCGTGCGCGTCTTCAGGTAAAAGCTAAACTCACCAAACAAATTAACACCGAGCTGCAAATTGATGTTCGCGATAATAATCCGGAGCTCAAAGATGCAATTGGCGAACTGGAACTCGCAGGTGACACCTATTTGCGTTTTGGCCAGTTTAAAGTGCCTCTCTGGCGTGAAGAATTGCGTTCTTCCAGCAAACTCATGCTCATTGAGCGCAGTGATGCAGCCGAATTTCTTGTTGACAACTATCTGTCTTCCCGCCATATAGGAGCGGAATTTGGCGGAGAAATCGGTGATGTAGTGGAATTTGCGGTTAATTATTCCAACGGTTCGGGACAAGGGGAACGGGAAGATGCTGGAGCAAATAAAAGCAATGATGTCAATAATGGAAAACTTATCGTTGGCAGGATAAATCTCGATTTCAACAAAAATATCGAAGTGGGTGTCTCCGCCGCCCGTAACGAACTAGGCCGAAAAATAGGCCAAAATGACAACACCGGCCCGGTTTCAGTCGTTGCCCCGGATTTCAAACTCAGCGCTGATATCCGTGAAAAAATGGAAGTCACATTTGAAGGCAATCTCGCCATTGGCTCTCTTGATAAAAACTACCTGAATACAGACAAATCTGTAAGCTTTCGTTTGTATGATTTTACCGGAATATGGACACAAAAATTTGCTCACGACATCGATGCATTAGCAGGTCTGGATAAGGTTGGTTTCGCCGCCGGCATATACAATGTTGAACCAAACACAGACCTGAACAAGGACGAGGAAACAGGAATTCGTTTCGGTCCGGTGTTTTACTTCGGTAAAAATTCGTTTCTCCAGGTAAATGGCGAACTTACAAAATATACCAAAGATGATAAAGAATCTGACTTCAAAGTAAGGTCACAATTCACATTTAATTTTTAAACAGTTCTTCCCTTCCTTGATTTTTGGCAGGAAGAATTTGATAAAACCAACACAAACCCAATTACAGTCGTTCAGAGAAATTATTCTGAATGATAACATGTAAAATGGAGCACAAAATGAAAACAAAACTGGCAATTCTGCTAACCACAACTTTTTTTACTGCCTCGATTTTCGCTGCACCTCAAAACAAGGGTGAACTTCCCGTTTACAAAAAAACGCAAACCGTTTCCGGAACGATCAACAGCATCGGATCGGATACGATGAACAACCTCATGACATTATGGGCTGAAGCTTTCGCCAAATTCCATCCTGGCGTCAAAGTTCAGGTTGAAGGAAAAGGCAGCAGCACCGCGCCTCCCGCGCTCATCGCTGGTACATCGCAGTTTGGCCCCATGTCCCGTGCTATGAAAAGTGAAGAAATTGACAAGTTTGAAAAGAAATTTGGCTATAAACCAACAGCAATCAAAACCTCAATCGACGCTCTGGCTGTGTACGTAAATAAAGACAATCCCATAAAAGGACTTTCACTGCAACAATTGGATGCCATCTTCTCCAAAACACGCCGTGGTAACCACAGTGAAGATATCGTGAACTGGGGCCAGGTTGACCTGACCGGTAGCTGGGCACAAAAAGCCATCAGCCTTTATGGTCGTAACTCTGCGTCTGGTACCTATGGCTATTTCAAAGAAATCGCTTTGTTCAAAGGTGATTACAAAAACACCGTGAAAGAACAACCCGGTTCTGCTTCTGTTGTACAAGGTGTAACCGAAGACAAATACGGTATTGGGTACTCTGGCATTGGTTATATAACCTCCGGTGTTCGGGCTGTACCCCTTTCTAAAAAAACAGGTGAACCGGCCTATGCTCCGGATGTGGAAAATGTATCCAGCAAAAAATATCCCCTCGCCCGCTTTCTGTATCTTTATGTAAACAAAGCACCTGGCAAAGAACTTTCGCCCCTCGTAAAAGAGTTTCTGAAGTTCGTTCTCAGCAAGCAAGGACAGGATATCGTGATAAAAGACGGCTACATGACCCTTTCTCCGGAACTCATTCAAAAAGAACTCAGCAAGCTGCAATAAGATCGCACAAGGAGCACCGGGTTGTATTTGCAATCCGGTCTCTGTTAATTTTGGATTTTTGAAATGAAAAAAAAAGCATCTGCGCAGCAAAAGCATGATCAAATGAGTTTCCAGGAGTCACAACAATGGCGCAAACGGAAATTCTTTGATCGAATAGCACGATGGATTGTTAATGCAGGCGGTGGTTTGATCATAGCCAGTGTTCTCGGACTGCTCCTGTTGTTTGTCGTCGTTATTTGGCCCTTGTGGCAAAGCGCAAAAGTTGGTCCCGCACAGGAAATTACACCCTCCTTTTTAGCCAACAAACCAATCATCGCCATCAGTTCTGATGAATATGAAAAGATCGCCCACATTCTCACCCTCGATGGAGTGGTTCATTTTTACGACTTCGAGGCGAAAAAGGAACTCGCCACTGATAGTATAGCCCTGCGCTCTGGTGAAGCGATTAAAAGCGTCTGGCGCTCAACCAACACCGAAAATTTTGCGTTTGGCACGAACCAGGGGCGGGTTGTTCAATACACCGTAAAATTTAACACCCGATTTAATGAGGGAGAACGGTCCTACGCACCAACCATCTCAGTCTTGAATCAAGTTGAGATGAGCCCGGATGCACCGGAAATAACAAATCTGGCCGTTGTCACAGAAGGTGAGGGGAACGTCGTCATTGCAGCTGTCAGTTCAGCGAACACGATTCTACTTTACAGCAAACAGGCAGCTGAGGAATCCTTTTTTGCCGAGGACGAACCCTCGGAAGTTTTCGGGGTAATCGACGGACTTCCGGCTTCACCAACACAATTGGATATCGGTGAAGGAGCGCAAGCTTTATTTGTCGGCCTGGAATCGGGGCAGATTTTAAAATATGCCATAAATGATGTTTCACAACCGGAACGAATTGAGGAAGTGCAGGGTACCCACAATGCCATTACGATGATGGATTTTCTGCTCGGCGAGCGATCTCTTGTTGTTGGCAGCGAACTCGGTGAACTCTCGATCTGGTTTGAAGCATTTAATCCCGATGGTACCGGTGCACGCAAACTTCGGCAAGCACATGAAATGACGGCGCATGCAAGCGCAATCAGCAGTTTCTCGGCATCCCAGCGCAACCGGTCTTTTTTGGTTGGCAGTGAGGATGGAACTCTATCCCTGCAACATGCGACTAACGAACGTCTTTTGTGGCAAAACAAAGTGAGCAATTCTGCCATAAAACTCATTTCCATGACACCAAAAGGCACCGGCGCGCTTATCGTTGATGCGGTAAATGAAGTGCACTTTTTTCCCGTCGAAAATCCGCATCCGGAAACCGGTTTCAGTGCCTTTTTCGGCAAAATATGGTACGAGGGTTACTCAAAGCCAGATTACATCTGGCAATCAAGCGGTGGTTCTGATGATTTTGAGCCGAAACTAAGCCTGATACCACTTATTTTCGGTACGATAAAAGGAACGATCTACGCCCTGTTGTTCGCCCTGCCAATTGCAGTTCTTGCGGCGATTTATGTTTCGCAGTTCATGCACTGGTCTGTCAAGAGCATCGTTAAGCCCTCAATGGAAATTATGGCTGCTCTGCCCAGCGTGGTCATTGGCTTTATAGGTGGACTGTGGCTTGCACCGCGAATCCAGCCAATTCTCCCCGGTGTGCTTTCGGCGATACTTCTCACCCCTGCCGTTGCTATTCTTTTTAGCATTCTCTGGAAAAAACTGCCGGAACACATCCAGCGCCGGCTTACGGCGGGTAGCGAAGCTTTTGTGCTGTTGCCAATCATTCTTCTTATTGGTTATTTTTGCATTGCAATAAGTCACTCCATTGAAGCCTGGCTTTTCGGCGGCGATTTTCAACTGTGGTTGCAGACTTCTGCGAATGTCAGCTACGATCAGCGCAACGCTTTCGTTGTTGGTCTCGTTATGGGATTTGCTGTTATTCCAATCATCTTTACGATCGCAGAGGACGCGCTTACAAATGTACCGCGCAGCCTGACAGCAGCCTCCCTCGCACTTGGCGCAACGCCCTGGCAAACTGCCTGGCACATCGTCTTGCCTTCCGCCAGTCCCGGCATTTTCTCCGCCGCGATGATTGGACTTGGCCGTGCTGTCGGAGAAACAATGATCGTATTGATGGCAACGGGCAACACACCAGTAATGGATTGGAATATTTTTAATGGATTTCGGACACTCTCCGCAAATATTGCTGTAGAAATTCCCGAAGCGCCAATGGGTGGAACCTTGTTCCGCACCCTGTTCTTTGCAGCATTACTCCTTTTTGGAATGACATTTATCGTAAATACCGGCGCGGAACTCGTGCGACAAAGAGTAAACAAGAAATATGGAAAAATCTAAAAAAACGAAAAAATACAAGCAGAGCGACGGTCATATCTGGATTTGGCTGACTGCTCTCAGCACAGCCATCGGTCTTTTTATGATTGGTGGACTGCTTATCCTTATTCTGTCAAACGGACTGGGAATTTTCTGGCCTTCGCACCTGCAGCAATTTAAGCTGAAAAACGGTTCCATTTATTTAGGCGAAGAGTGGGAACAGGAAAAAGTAAAAAATGAAGACGGATCGGGCAACAGTGAGCGATTACGAATTAAAATTGCCAATCGCGATATTTACGGCCTCGATTTCAAATGGATTGACAAAGCTGACATCGAATCCATAATCGAACCCGATTCTGCGCTCGTACTGGAAAGAATGGCCTGGGGTCAATTTTACGGTTTTGCAAGCAAACTAACGGATAACGACCAACTCCTTGCAGCAGGCAATTCAGCAGTCATTGCAGCTCTGCCAAAATACATGGACGAAGTCGGGAAATTGCAGGAAAAGATTAACCGGATTGAAAAAGTAGAAATTAAGGATATTTCCTATCAAACCGATGCCCTTCGCTTGCAACAGAAAAGTATTGAGCAAAAGGAAGATAAAACCGATTCGGACAATCAGGACATCGTGAAGATCGATGCACAATTGCAGGAACTGCATGAGCAATTCTCCGAAACAGAACAACAACTCATAAAACTGCGAACCGAAGCCAATCGATACATACTCGAAATGCTCGCGGTTTCAGGGGAACCAAAGTCGATTCTTCTGGCTGATATCGTGCGTTACTTTCAGCCCAATGACATGAACGTGCTGCAAAAATCAGGTTTGTATATTGCCCGTTTGTGGGAATTTCTCAGCGATGCACCACGAGAAGCCAACATGGAAGGCGGTGTGCTTCCGGCAATTTTTGGAACAGTACTTATGGTAATCATTATGAGCATCGCTGTTGTTCCGCTTGGTGTTTTAGCCGCGGTTTACTTGCGCGAATATGCGAAACAGGGATTATTTGTCCGGGTTTTGCGCATTGCTGTCAACAATCTCGCCGGTGTTCCTTCGATTGTTTACGGTATCTTTGGACTCGGATTCTTCGTTTATGTCATCGGCGGCAGTATTGACCGCTTGTTTTTTGCCGAGAGCTTGCCAAATCCGACGTACGGCACAGGAGGCATTCTCTGGGCATCGCTGACACTGGCTTTGCTGACAGTACCTGTTGTCATTGTTACAGCCGAGGAAGGGCTCGCTGCCGTGCCCCGATCCGTCCGTGAAGGTTCCCTTGCTTTGGGTGCAACTAAATTCGAAACGCTCTGGCGTGTCGTGTTACCGAGCGCCTCCCCTTCCATTTTTACGGGACTCATTCTGGCTGTCGCCCGTGCGGCAGGCGAAGTTGCCCCGCTAATGGTGACGGGGGTTGTAAAACTCGCACCTTCGTTACCAATCGACGGTTACTTCCCCTATATTCACCTGGAAAGAAAATTCATGCATCTTGGATTTCATATCTACGATGTTGGATTTCAATCCCCAAACGTCGAGGCGGCTTTACCCATGGTTTATGCGACCACACTTTTGCTTATCTTCATCGTCGTCGCATTAAACCTTTCTGCTGTATTTTTAAGAAAGCGTTTGCAGCAACGATTTGCAGTTACACATTTATAATTCGAAATTTTCTATTAAAACTTAGCCGGATTGGCTTATAAATCGATCCAGTATCGGGATAAAGATATGGCAACAACAAAGTCACTTACGATTCAACCCGAGAATCACTCTCTTGAAACGGACAGGACGAATCACAAAATGGAAACAGAACACCCATCGCAAAAACAGCAGAAGAATAACAAGGCTGCGATTTCGATTGAAAATGTAAATTTTTATTATGGTGAGAATAAAGCACTGGATAATATCACGCTTGACATTCCATCCTATCAAATTACAGCGTTCATCGGTCCCTCCGGTTGTGGGAAATCAACGCTCATTCGCTGTATAAACAGGATGAACGATCTGGTCGATGCCGCTCGAATTGAAGGCAGCATTCAATTTAATGGCAAAGACATCAATGATAAAGATGTCGATGTGATCAATCTTCGCCGTAAAATTGGCATGGTCTTTCAGAAATCGAACCCCTTTCCAAAATCAATTTATGAAAATATCGCCTACGGTTTGCGAATCGTTGGCGTGCGTGATAAAGATTATCTCGATCATACGGTTGAACAAAGTTTACGCAATGCGGCTTTGTGGGATGAGGTGCAGGATCGTCTGCATGCGAGTGCGCTAGGATTGTCCGGCGGGCAGCAGCAGCGGTTATGTATCGCCCGGGCAATAGCAATCGAGCCGGAAATTATATTGATGGACGAACCCTGTTCTGCATTGGACCCCATTGCAACAGCCAAAATTGAAGAATTAATGCTGGAATTAAAGAAAAACTACACGATCGTCATCGTTACGCACAGCATGCAGCAAGCCGGTCGCGTTTCGGATAAAACAGCTTTTTTATGGTTGGGAAAATTGATCGAATACGATAAAACAGATAAAATATTTACCAACCCGGCACAAAAACTCACAGAAGAATATATCACGGGTCGATTCGGATAAATAAAACACGGTCAAAAGGAAAAACATGCACAGGAAATTTGAAGATGAACTGGATGTCATTCGGCAGGAGCTGCTTTACATGGCATCCCTCACTGAGAGCGCAATTCACGGAGCAGTCGATTCATTAAAAAATCGCGATGCCAAACTGGCTGAAAAAATTATTGCAGAGGATGATCATCTGAATGAGCAGGAATTGAAGATCGATAATCTCTGCATTAACCAGATGGCACTGAAGAACCCGATAGCCGGTGATTTGCGCCTGATTACAGCTGCACTAAAAATTAATAATGATTTGGAGCGCATTGGGGACCACGCAGTAAACATTGCAGAACGCACATTAACGCTGGTTCAGGAACCTGAACTAAAACCATTAATCGATATACCTCGTATGGCTGAAATTACAATGGAAATGATGCGAAAAGCCATCGATGCGTTCCTGCACAATGATTGCGAATCAGCAAAGCACATCCTCGAAATGGATGCACAGGTAAACGAACTTGAACAGCAGATCATTCGTGAACTTATAACATACATCGCCAATGATCCGAAAACCATCAACCGGGCTTTAGCGCTGATAATGGTAGCAAAAAATCTGGAACGTGTTGGCGATCTTACAAAGAATATTGCAGAAGAGGTCGTCTTTATGGTGGAAGCAAAACTGATTAAGCACGGTAAAATAGCGAAAAATTGAGCTTTTTTGCAGAGTTGTGCATCATTTGACGTATTTTCGCAACACTTCTTCAAGGCTTTTCTGATTTACTGGTTTACTGATGTAGTCATCCATTCCCGCAGCCAGGCACAGATCCCTGTCACCGCGCATCGCATTTGCTGTCATAGCAATGACAGGGATATGGTTGCCATTTTCTCCACCTCGAATTTTTCTCGTTGCCTCAAGACCATCCATAACCGGCATTTGCACATCCATCAGGATGAAATCGTAGTCAGCGTGTTGTACAGCAGAAATCGCATCTTTGCCATTCGTTACACAATCGACTTCAAAGCCAAGCTTTTTCAGCATGCGTGTGGCAACTTTCTGATTGACGATATTGTCTTCTGCAAGCAAAAGCCGTCCGTACTGAAAATCGATTTTTGCATTTAAACTTTCGCCTTGACTCACCCCGTTTGCGTTGAACTCCCTATAATCCTCATCGGAGGACCCATTTTCAGCGCTCATAAGGGGCAATGTAAACCAGAACTCGGATCCTTCTCCAACTTCACTGTCAACACCAATCTGGCCATGCATCAGCTCAACGAGACGTTTTGAAATGGTCAGACCAAGGCCAGTACCGCCAAATTTTCGTGTCGTTGTCGCATCAACCTGGGTGAAAGATTCAAAAAGTGTCGCAAGCGATTCACGCGGGATTCCGATACCCGTATCGCGCACATTAAATCGCAGCACGTGATCGTCCTCGCTGACTCGCTCTACTCGTATGGTTACCTCCCCGGATTCGGTGAATTTGATTGCATTACCCGCAAGATTGAGCAGCACCTGTCGGATACGAACCGAATCCCCGTACACTATTCTGGATATTTCCGGTTGCACAAAAGCAGTAAATGCAAGTTTTTTTTCCTGTATACGATGCTGAAGCATGCGTTGGATTTCTTTCATCATCGCATGCAAATCGAAACGATGGGACTCGATTCCCATCTTGCCTGCCTCAATTTTGGAAAAATCGAGAATGTCATTGATCACCGTCAGCAGTGCACGTGCGGAATAATTAATTATTTCGGCAAATTCTTTCTGCTCCGGATTCATTTTCGTATCGAGAAGCAAATCAGCCATACCGAGAATACCATTCATCGGTGTGCGAATTTCGTGACTCATCGTTGCAAGGAATTCGCTTTTTGCCTTTGTGCCTGCCTCTGCTTTTTTTGCCAGCAACTCGGCTTCATCGGTCATCTTTTTCAATTCTGCCGTTCGTTGATCAACTTTTTTCTCCAGGTTTGCATTCAGAAATTCATTTTTCTGTATTTCATCCTGGGCCTTTTGCAAAGCTTTTCTGTTAATTTGATGGCTTAAAAATGAAATAACAAACATACCGGTTATTGAAAAAAAATTATCCAGGAAATAGTCTGTTTTTGCATAGGCATCGATTTCAAGAGGATCGACCTGGTAATTTATGAACAAGAGAAAGGCAGTGACGTTCATAATAAAATAAAAATCAATGTACCACGAATTCTGGTTCAAGAGAAGAGATGTTGCACCAACAGTGATCAGAACGAAGGAAATCGTATCCAACTTGGCGACTGGACTCACCTGCTCAAAAAAAAGAATCGCCCAACATCCGGCATTTATTGCAATAATCAAAAAATTTGAGGCAACCCCATAATAACCTTTTATTAAGAGAACCAGAACACCGGCTACACAAATCAACATGATTAACGTTGGGAAAGAAACCGAGAAATTGATTTCGTGGAGAAAAAAAACACGATAAATCAGTAAAAAACCGATAATGAATACGCTCGCAATACACATGAAAAACATTATAGTTGCTTTTTGCTTCGTAATAAAATCAGCATTTTGATAATGCTTTAAAATTGTATTGAGCGAGATTTTCATAATAGAATTTTACCACCCACCCTGTTGAGACCGTCGAAAAAAGGATAAACCAGACGTTGAGCTTGCCGGCCTGGTTCCATGCTCAAATTCGGGCTCTTCGGCGAGCTCAGGGACCCAAATTGCATGTTTTTCGACAGTCTCGTCAGTAAACTGTTGTGAAAAATAAATGTCCGGATTCTTATATCTTTTATAATATCGGAAAATAGCCAAACAACTCGACAGACAATTTTCATACACAAAAACCTGATTTGCCGGATGTTAGCGCTTGAAGGAAAAATGGAGTTATTCTTCTTCTGGTGTACTGTGAAAAATTTTTACAGTGAGATAGAATGCGGATGACGAAGATTGTGGCATAATCAAAATTTAAGAGAAGTATTTTTGTATTTGATTTTTCAAAACTTAAAATCTGAAATACAAAAAGCGCAAAAGTTATGAGGTTGTCCTGAGAACGATTCGACGCTTTTTAAAGCACATAGGAGATTTCAAAATACTTAATAAATCAGGGCTAATCTCGCGGAAGAGCAATAATTTGAGCAGAGACTTTCGCGCTAAGGTCCGCTTTATCCAGCTATTGCCAGATTTCAAATTCTGTCTGAGTTGATTTACATTTTACCCCATCAAGTCTCTGGGAAGCAAAGTCAAACCCCAGCTCCTGACTGGATCAGTCGGGAGCGAAGCGAAAAACGACGACTGTATTATTGTCCGTCGTATGAACACGTTCAAAATTAGCAAGGATCATTTTTCGAATGGCCAATGGGACAAATACCGGAGCTTCCAGAAGTTTATAGCGCTGCCCGAGCACCCATATTGTTTTATTTTCTGTCATTGCATGCTGAATCTGCTCGACTTCTGTAATAAAAGGTTTACCTGAATACAAATCGAAATACCGTCCGTCTTCAAAACGCAAATCATGTTGATGCGCCAGATCCAGGTCGGCAAAGTTCAGATCGTAGTCTACATGACCGAGGTAATGTAATGTACCCAGCGCATCGGTAGAAATAACCAGATCATCGGGTTTGATACGTTCACCAACAAATTTGCAGGCGCCGCGCCATTCTTCCATATACATGGCTCCGTTAAAGCTGCCATCCGGACTGACGGGTATGCGTCGTGCCAGTCGAACAGAAGGTGTCAAAGGAAGCCATGCGAGAAATCCACAGAAAACAAGCCCCATGAGCAGGCCTTGCTTCAGTTTTGTTTTCGGAAACCAGCGTTTTTTTATGCTTTCGAACTCCATACCGACAACATTCGCAACAGCAAAGGCACTGACCATGATAAAAAGCGGGTAAACATTGTATAAATACTGAAAGTGGCGGAATGTAAAAACCAAAACGAACAAAGCGAGATTCGCAACAAAAAAAGACATGGCATAAACAGCCCTTCGTTGCACACGGGCAATTATCTGATAGAGCCCAATAAAAAACAACGCACCCATTGGAAAATTATAGTGGTCGAAGAGAAAATCAAGGTAGAGCTTGCGGTCCTGAAACCGTGTGCCTTCAGCCCATTTTGGCGTGTAGGTGATCGCATATTCCACGAACGATGCGGCGAAGAGCATCGCAAGTGCGCCAAGAACAGCTATTGCTACCGTAGTGAAGAGATATTTGCTTCGCACCGCTACACCGATTCCATCGTTCCGCCACTCAATGACAAACATGATCGTTGCATAAAAAAACAAACCTGCAGCAAAAAGCGCTGTGAGTTGATGAACCAGGTAAGAGATATAGAAGAGGATGCCTGCAATAGCGATGAGAAAAATGTTGATTTGCCATTTCCGCAGCAGATTGCTTAAGCCGGTGAGCTTTACAGCGTGCAGTAATTTGTCCTGCCATTTTGCGAAAATTCCTTTGTCTCCTCGTTCGTAGCCGAGATAGAATACATATAATCCCAGCAAAAACAGGAACTGGAACAACGTGTAAAATCGTGATATGCGTGACCAGCCGATGGCAAACGGAGAAATAGCGATAAAAAGTGAGGAGAGCACAGCGGTAATATCCCCAAACATTTTTCTGGCAAACCAAAACGTCATCATAATACAGAGGACGCCCATAAATGCGCTTGGAAAACGCACGGCAAAGGCATTGGCACCAAAGAGTTTAAAAGAATACGTCACCAGCCATGCATACGGCATTGCGCGTTCGTTTGGCTCACCGGAGGGGAAAATAGCTTTTCCGTGTTCCAACAAAGATTCCGCTGCGTAGTAATGATTCAGTTCATCAACCCAAATACTTGGTACAGTCAAATTGTAAAAACGAAGGAATGTGCCAATCGCTATCACCAGCGCCAGCAACGGAATTAGGACTGTATTTTTGATTTCATAATCTGCGTATGAATTGCTCATCAAAATAACCTCAGCTGTTTTCAACTATGACGTAAATCACTCAATGGAAGGACTTTGGCGCTCATTTTATTGCCGCTTTCCTTATTACATCATCAATTTTTCACTATGCCTTCTGACCTTCTCTGACTGATCCGTTTCGAAGATATCATCCAGGTGTCCTTTGCGTAGTTCCTTAAAAACGTAATAACACCACGCCATGCGGTCGGTAAAAATAAAAGGCGCTGTATACAAATACTTCAGTAAAGGAGGATGTTTAACATAGACTCTGAACAATACGGCTGCAGAAATGAGAGGGGATAACAGCAATAATGGCCAGGGTCTTGTCAGATACCAGGGTGTGCGAAGAATGTCGGCGTACTTTTCTCTTATTCGAATTGAAAAAGGTGCCCATGCCGCTGAATGGCCTATCATCGTTTGAAAAGTATTGCGCGTAGGCCGGTGCCGAACAACCGCATCCGGTTCAAAAAACAACTCGAAATCCAGTTCACGAATGCGCATGCAAAAATCGAAATCCTGCCCCCGGGCAAATTGCTCGTTGAATTTACCCGAACGAACTGCAATATCCTTTCTGACGCAAAGATTTGCGGTTAAAAGCGGAACCGTATCGAACACGCCCCTTTTTGTGCTATAATGATGATTGTTAAAATGGGCGATGTTGTCGCACAATGTCCAGAATCCATCCCTGCCATCAAACTCCATTGAACCGCCGATAACGGGATGCCCCTCACGGTAGGTTTTTAAAAGATTGGCCATCCAATCGGGACGGGCGACGCAATCCGAATCAATAAAAAACAAAACATCACCGGCGGCGGAGTTGATGCCAATGTTTCGTGCTTCGGCGGGATTGAGATTCCGTTCCGATTCATGAAAATGAACACGGTCATCTTCAGCCACATGGGGAGGCACCATTCCGTGACTATCCCGGCCTATAACCAGGATTTCAAATTCACCCTCTACACCACGCTGTTTTCTCAAGGCATGCAAAACTTCATCAATTCGTGGTGAGTTCAGATTTGGGATGATAATACTGTATTTTACATTTTTCATGATGTTTTCGCTATTGTGTAAGTTTGTATTTTAAATTCAATTCTTATTTTCATTCTAATGTACATTAATGCAAGATTGAGCAGGGGATATCCCCTGCTCAATCTTGGACAGAGTTAAAAAAATCACCGCTTGCCGATGAATCCTAACACAGCACTTTGTACACGCATAAATTCATCTTTTGTGATCTCACCGGTAATGCGCAACAATAGGACATAAAGTAATCCCAGTACACTCACTTTTATCGCAGCTTCAAGCACGTTCTGCGCATCAAATGAAAGTGCTGCTAAAAGTATAATTACCGCAACGCCAACGATTCGCAGCAAAGATTTCGGATTTATGAAGGCACGGAAGTGTTTCAGTACATAGGAGGAGCTGAGAATCATGACCACTGCCATTGTGATTGTCGTCGCCATCGCCGCACCCTGTGCACCGTATCGCGGTACCAGAGTGACATTCATCCCCAAATCGACAAGGACACCAAATATGACCATAATGCCGCAAACCAACATACCATCTCTGGCGATGCTAATTGTGTTGAGAACAGAAAAAATTGTCAGTCCGCACATACCAAGAAACAGCACACGCAAAATTCGCGCTGATTGCAAATATTCTTCTCCGAACAACAGTCGAACGAGATGCGTGGCATCACTGATAACGAAGATTGCTGCCGGCAGTAAAACCATAAACAAGACACGCAGCGACTGCTGAACGATCCGTCTTGAGTCGTCGGTTTTGTTGTTTGCGATGGCATAAGCCAGTGAAGGCAAAATTGCCCCCGAAAGCGCTGTCGAAAAAAAATACGGAATTCGTCCGAGCGTCGCAGCTGCATTGTAAAAGCCAACTGTCTCATCAGCTGTAAAGTATTTAACGAACCAGAGATCGATATAAAAGAACAGGTTCAGACCAATGGAGTAAATAACGCTCGGAATGATAAAACGAATCAGGTCTGAGTTGTGAATATCAGCATCTTCTTTATCGTATTTCATGAACAGGAAACCAACTGTCAAACCGACGATTGACCCCAGAATATTACCGACAAACGCCCCACCCACGGCAAAACCAGCCAACACCAAAATCACTACAAATATGAATTTGGAAATCGTGTAAGCCGAGGTCATGAGGGTTTGTTGTGTAAACCTGCGCTGGCCTATGAGAAAACCGTTGTAATACCAGTACAATCCAAAGAAAACAACATCGATGAAAGCGATCTGAAGAATAAAGACTATACTTTCATCCTTCATCATATGAGAAATTGTTGGTGCGAGAAAGAAACCGAGACATCCCAGCACAAAACCGAGACCCATTTGCCAGGGTAGCAATACCCGATGCAGCCTGGCGGATATTTTCGGATTCATGCCGATGAATTTTTTCAAGGCGTTGGGAACCCCCGCAATGACACAAAGTTCGGTCATCAGCAAGATAGAATGCACGACGCCAAAGGATCCGTACTCCTCAGGTCCAAGATACCGGGCAAGGAATACGTTCATTCCATAGCCGCTCAACAATGCGAGAATTTGTCCTACAAGAAGAAGGAAGGTTCCTTTCCAGATCATTTCGTCCTTTTCACGTTTGCACGCGCAACAAGTGATTCTTCTTTAAAATGGGTATCGGCCTGTAACCCAGCTGAGCAAATACATGAACGTTTTTTGATGAATAATGCAGGTTAGTTTTTAATTTTCTCAAATACGTCGATCATTCTCGCGGCGATAATATCCCAGTTATATATTTTTTCCGCATCGATTCGTGCATTTTTCCCCAGCTCTTCACGAAGATCTTTTGAGGCGACTAGTTTCGAAATTTTCTCATAAAGTCCTGCGACATTTTGCCTGTTGAACAGAAATCCGTTTTTTCCATCCTCAATAACCTCGGCAATTTGCCCAACCTCTGTAGCAACAATGGCTTTGCCTGCAGCCATATATTCGAACAATTTCATACTGGATGCATAAAAAAAATCAAAATCCGGATACGGCGCCAAAACTATGTCCATGCAGGAAACATAATTTGGCACCTGACCAAAGGGAATAAATCCAGCGAGCACAACCTGATCTGCAATCTCCTCTGTGACCAGACTTTTTTGCATTTCCTCCATATTTTCTTTGCTTCCAACCATAAGTAGAGCAAGATTTTTATTTTCCCGCAAAAGTTTCCCTATTGTTTCTACAAGGATACCGATCCCGGTCCAGGATATGCCTGCACCAACCCAACCAATAACGGTTTTGCCATGTAAATTGTGTTTATCCAATATTTTCGTATCTTTTTCCCGCGGTGCAAATTTTTCGATATCCGCGCCATTGGTAATCATCGTGATTTTTGTAGCCGGAATTCCTTGTTTAATGTAATAATCACTCAATGCATTGGACTGTGTTATGACGGCATCAGCATTTCTCAGGACGAAGAGCTCCATTGCTGAGGACATTTCTTTAAATCGCCAAAAATTTTTCCCATAAAATTCAACCCACTCATGGGTTGGTGGACAATCCGCCTCAACAACAACAGGTATTTTCAACATTTTTGCAGCAAGAATTGCAGAGACGTTGCCATATTCCAGCCTGGGGAAAAAAACGTCCGGCTTTTGGCTTTTTAATATGGCAATATCCTGGTAGAGTTGGGGGATATTCTTGAGTAGAATTTTTGGTTCTTTTAAATATTTCTGCAGATAGGGTTTCAAGGAATTGCGTGTTCCATTCCGTGAGTGGTTTACCTGTTCCTCTGGTTGTTTTTCCCGCCACTCCAGATAAACTTTGTGCCCTAAGCGGCGCAATCCAGCGACGAATTCTCTTCCCTTAATTGCCGAGCCTGCGGAAATACCGTCAATATCCCAGAGGTAATTGAAATAACTTATGACCATTTTTGTCTCTTTCCTGCCTGAATTTCCTCATTCGATTAATCATTTTTCACTTTAATCTGAACCCCGCGTGGTTTTGCCGGTGGCACGCTATCCACTTCGGGAAGATTGGAGTTGTCCTGATAAACCAGCTTTATGGCATCGGCAATCACACCTCCGTTCGCTGCATTGCTTATTTCCATAAAATAACCGGCACCGCGATGAAACTGAAATTTTCCCAACAAATTCCACTGTCCGGAATTCGTTGACTGATCCACTTTGATGGTCGTTTCTCCATTTGCATCTCTCACGCGATGTGGCACATTTGTCCCCTCGGTCATGCTGGATCGCGAATCGCCAATGAATCCATGCCATTCAAAAACTTTATAATTACCCGACAAGCCAACCTTGATTTTAAATGTCGCTTTTGCTTCACCATTGGCGGGTTCTACGTAATGAAAAGCGGACATTGCCACATGCCGGTGCCAGGATGCCGTACGCATTGTGTAGGCATCGCCATATTGGTGTTGCTCGTAAATCGTCGTCCAGTTTCCGCTAATCTCTGTTGCCTGCACCGATGGTGAAGTTCCCGCTTCCGAGTCATCGATTATGATATCCGAAGCGACATACAATGGCGTTTTCAGTAGAATAACAGCATCTCCCTCAATTTTTCCGCTTTCATCCCGGCCTTCAAGAGTCAGGCTGGAAAATTTGGAACCATTGTTGTAATCCGGGTTCTGGTTGCCATGAAAAAAATAATATGGGCCTTCATAACCGGGCAGGCCCTGTATTTCACCATCAGTTATTTGATAATTTGAACCGGATCCATTAAAAATAACAGCACCGTTTTGGAAAAAGCGAACGAGCACATTTTTGGAGACTTCGACAGGGAAATCTTTTGGTTGGCCAAGCTCCGTATCAAATTCATCGTACCAGGCTGTAAAATAATGTTCGCCTGCTTCGTACGGTTGGCCTGTGTAATAACCGCCATACATCAACGTAAATCCCAAAGTGTAGCGCATATCGCGAAAATTGTTTTTCCCTAAATCCCCAGATTCCTTTGGATCAATTCTACCATCGATGATTGAGATATGCGGTTTCTTAACATTCTCCTCCCATTTTCGGTACTGTTTAAGCAAATAAGTCATATCCGTTGTGTTTGTGAAATGCTCAAATACAGCCCCATTGGTGATATCGATGGAATAGTTATGGAATCCACCGCTGTTGACGAGAAGCATTTTGTTGTCCCCAATCAGATTGCGTGCGTTCTGCAATGCTTTTTCAGCTCCAGCAGTTTGGGTGTTGCGCACCCATGTCTTGCCATGTTCATCAAAATCATTCACACCGTTACGGTCATAATCTACATCGGATTGTCCCCAGGGGAAATCGTGTAATCCATCGGTCGCAATACCACCAAAATAGTTTAAATCGACTTTGGTGAGCATCCACTCGGAGATATATTCGTTGTATCGTTTTCCATTTACTTTCGGGCAGTAATCGGTGATATTCAGCATATAGAGACCGGTGTTGCTTCCATAAAGCATTAATTTATCCCCGTTACTGGCACGCAAAAACCACTCATCCGGTATCTCCTCATAATGCCTCATGCCGTAATTCCAATCGACGGTCGGCATGAGAATGATATCCGGGTTGAGCGCCAAAATACGTTTTGCCCATTCTCTTCCTGAGTTAATGTCACTCGGGATTGTAAACATAGCAACATCGTGTCGCGCCCACCATTCATCGACGGCACCGGACCATTGAAAAATTCCTATGCGTGGATAGCTGTGTTCCCGGGTCTGGGAAAAAACGGTCGATTGACCGAAAAAAAACAGGATATATACAATCCAAAACATAAGAACTATTTTCAGATCAATTTTCTTCATAATTCTATGTTGTGTGTTCATTGGACTATCTCTTTTATTGTTTAGGCGAAAAAGACATCTGTCTGGGAAAACCTGGTTGCTGGCTTTTTTTAATTTTGGCGGCGCGATTTATTTGCATGTTCATGTGGTAACAAGCTACAATAATTCCGGCGATTATCATCAACTGATTAATCATTTGTTCATTGTGAATATCCGGACTTGCAATGAACGAAAACATGATCGACACGATACCAAGCACCATTCCAAGTCCTACATTCACAAGCAATGGGCTTTTACTTTTCAATAATGGCAAGCCCTTTAAAAAATAATTAAATAGCAAAATCAAAAAGGCAATTCCAGGAATAATCCCTCCTTCTGCAGTGATAAGAAGGTAAGAATTATGCACCATTTCCGTGAGCAGCCAATCTTGTATACCGGGCATCGGGATAGTATAAGGGCCAGCAAAAAGCGTGTAATTATCCGGGCCTGAACCGAATAATGGATTGTCGGCAATCAAACGCAAAGCAACATCCCACTGGATATAACGAATATCGACTGCACCCTGGCGTTCGGCACCAAACTGACGAATTATGTAAGGGATGTAGTAGATTATAAAACTCGCACCTCCAACGATGATCGAGACCAGAGGCCATTTCAATTTCGGTTTTAATTTGCTGCTGAAAAGTGACACGGCAGTTGAAATCGCTACAGCGAGGGTAAAACCAATCCACGAGGACCGGCCATAGGTCGTGTACAAGGCAAGAACACCGAGTAGTGTTGTCACAAAATAGAGTAATCGCAAGTTGCGGTTTGGTTGTTTAAAATAGACACCAAGTCGCATGAAAAGCGGCAATAAAACGATCAGGTAGTTTGCGAGGTAGCTTGGGACATAGAAGGTCCCGTAGGATCGCCACGGTTCGGATTGAAACATGCGTTCGCCCAAAAACCACAATCCCAGCGGTCCAACCCGCCAGTGGTATGCAGCAAGCAGACTTTCAAACAAAAATCCAGTCAGTAAGCTAAATAAAACCGTATTTAAGCTTTTAAAGCCGCGAACGTTGTTGGCCACAACGATAAATATTAAATAGCCACGCACCCACTTTGAAACCTGAGCGATCCCCCACCCAACATCGATAGCTTGAAAGGAGGAGAATGTCATCCAAACGATTAAAACAAGGATTGCAGGTGAATAGCCGGGGTAATAAAATTTAAATTTCTTTCCGGAGGACAGGGAAAGGAACAACAACGCTATAAGGGGAAAATCAACCAGTAAAATTCCGGTATAATGATAGAAGATAAAACCCGTAGGAAAGACATAGAACAGGCCAACAAGAAATAGCATAAATTGCTTCTTGTCCCGCACGACAGCGAACAGGAACACAACAAATATGCCTAGCCCTATAAAAAATATCCACTTAAAATCCAACACATCCTCTATCGATTATACTTAATTCGATTTTATATTAACTCGAACATTGGCTGGCGCGCGAGGGGGGACATCCTGGGGCACAGTTGTATCATTAAGTTTCCAGGTATTGAAATTGTAAATTATTTTATCAGTACCGCGCTCCACCGTCATGATGTCATTATTCCAGTCGACCAATTTTTTCTCATTATTTTGCCCCACATAGCCTTCCCATACTTCGAGACGATCGAAGGGTAAGCTGCTCTTTTCATCGCCAAGATCGACGAATCCACGTGAAATCGTTTTTCCTTTACTTGTCGTATAACTGCTTGCGGTCAAACGCGCATTCGAATTTATCGATTGTTTAAAATCGGAAAAACTATTGTAATCGACGCCGATCGTACACAATTCCAGAGCACAGGTACTGCTTAATTGAACTGCCAGCGCGACATTCCCTTCGCGAAAAAACTGCCAGCCGTTACTCTCGGATTGTTCATCCCATGAATTTGTTTCCAGAAGTTGGTACAAATAGCCGCCACCATCTACAAAAATGGCATTTCGATACTGGTATCCCTTCGTGCCAAGAAACAGCAGTTCTCTCGCTTCATCTGTGTTCTCTGCGCCGCAATAAATTTCATTAGGATCGCATGAACTGATGAACAATTTAAACGGCACACCTTCCGATAGAATATTCACTTCCCAGCCGGTTCCTATGCCCGTACCACCTATGTTGTAATTCGGAGTAATATAATCATACCGGTAAGCGCTACGGATATCATCACCGAACCACCAGGGTTTTTTGAATGCTGGAATACTTCCACGGATGATTCGATAATAGGAATCATCATGAACTCTACTTGCGCCATTTATTGATTCGAAAATTTGCGTCAGTAGCTGAGGGTGCCTGTAGTCCGACACCAGCATATCGATATTGTTGCCTTCGCGATCCAATATATCAATCGCGTTTCTATCCATACTGAAAAACGTCGACCAGGGGGTAAATTGTTCGCCTCGATTGTGATGATTTAAATAACTGCGTCCATGTCCCCCGGAAGGATGGTATGCACTGAAGGAAACGGAATAATTAAAAATCAACCAATCGAGATACATTTTGGCTTTATTTTTCAACGTGGCATCGGGACAAAAGTCGTAAAGCAGTGCTGTAGAATGCAATTGAGCGTAATAATAATCATTTGACAAATCTTCGACACAGCCTTCTCGCAACCACCCATCAATTTTATAATTCAGCCAGTCATAATACAATTGCCTAGAATCGTATTTTCCACCGCTTTTGTAGCTTCTTCCATTGTAACTAAAAGGTTGCGGACACTGATATTTATCATCACTGGGATATGGAAATTCAACCTCGCCGACATTTTCAACCCGTGAAACGTAGAGGTAAGCTGTGGTGATGTAGCGAATATTATAATTCACAACACCGCACCAAATTCCTTGTGTAAATGCAATACCACGTAACTTTTCTTTGCATCGGGCGGCCTGGTCTTCGTTTAAAACCCTTTTATTCTGATAGTACTGGTAATAAATGCGGGAAACATGAATTTGTCCCGGCTGATCTCCGGACCACCAGCAATTTTTCCACGGCCACCAGAAATTTCCCCCCATCGTTTTGCAATCCGGCTCTCCATTTCTTCCCGTATTCCCGGTGATGTAGGTAAGTTCCTCATCAATTAATTGCCGGTTGTTGCCTTCATCCGGGCGTTCAAGCCAGGCATAGATGCCTTGTTTCATCGCTGCAGGAAAAAATTGCTCCCATCTCCTCCCCTGATCCGCGATATAGGCATCGCGCCTTTCCTCCCAGGTTCTGCCGGTAAACTGCGCCATCAAAAACCCGGGCACCAGCAAAAGAAGCAGCAAGGCTTTGTTTATTTTTAACATATTTTCTTCCTTGAAATCGATTTTTTACAAATCATCGACAATTCACCGCAAAAAGACATACAAACAACAGGCCATACGCATTCAGGCAGAAAGTTTTCCTAAATCCAAACGCTCACCTTGTTATTTCGGTAATCCAGTTTCATTTTGCGTTATTCAAGTACGATCATGTATTCCTGCTTTTAAACTGTTCGAGTAATCCAACGAATCCAACAGCAGCAAGACAAATCAAAATTGGCAACAAAGGTTGTCGATAGCGTGCAACAGGCAGCGTTACAGCGTGGATAAGCGTATAATAAACCACAAGCGTTGCAAAAACCAGCATGACCTTCGGTTCAATTTTTCGGTAGTAAACCCCGAAAACGGCAAAAACGACCGTAAGCAAATGAGTAAATACAAGTATTGCATAGACCGTCATATTGGTTGATCTCTTCTCACCGGAGGGAACATCTTCATAAACCCGGCCCCAATATCGTCCTATTTTCCGTACAAAGAGGAAAGCAGATTCAACCGGATCACTTATGACATTTTGAATTGCCGCTGCCTTCAGTGCCCGGTCCGCTTCGAGAACTGATTTTCCTTTGGTAATTGCCTGAAGGTGTTTTTGGGTTTCCTTGTAACTAAATTCGCCATCGAGCGGCAGATAAGTACCTGTCCACAATACAGCCCCTAATCCCGAGGCGATGGGTACGAATGCATTGAATTGATTATAGTTCCGAATCGTCCATGGAATGAGCACAATAATCGTAACGACCGTCATGAGGACGATATTTCGGAGATATTTCAGCGTTCGGCCTTCTCTAAACAACAGCGATGTGAGCAAGAGAAAAACAGGGAGATACAGCATTGTCCCCCTGCACAAATTTGTTATGCCAAGCACGAAACCAGCATATATGAAAAAACCCATCTTACCGGATTTTATTGCCTTCACGAGGAGAAACAGAAACAAAACCACCAGGAAAATGAATAGTGTCTCGGTGTAAATGAAAGCCGTCAATCCAATCAACTCAGGATGAAAACAAAAACCAACAGCCGCAATCGAAGCAATTTGCTTAGTGCTAATATTTTTAACCAGAAAATAGAATAACAGAACGGTCCCTGACGAGATTATAGCTTGTACTATTTTAATTCCGACTATTGATTCAATGCCAATCAAACGCAATGCAGCAAGGAAAAATGGATAGAACGGGGCAACAAAAATGGATGGTTTGCTCCAAACGACAAATCCATTGCCTTCCACCAGATTTTTCGCAATGCGCAAATAGTTCTGTGCATCCATGGCATTTGGATCACCAATGCCCTCAGCCAACAAAACAAATCCGGTACGAATAGCCAAGGCAAGAAAAGCGAGGGTTATCAAAAATCGTTTTTCATCACTGAAGAATGCAACAATGCTCTGAATACCCTGACTTTCCCAAATGGTGGTTTTGCGGCTTTTCAAAATTCCAACCTCAATTTGTTTCCTCGGTTTGCTTTTTCTTTTCAAGTAAGTCGATTTTTAAAGATAATAGGCCAACTTCCTGTGCAAGCGTTTTATTTTTTTCGCTCAACTCCGAAATAACCAGCGTAAAATGGAGTGCGAGTAATATACCGAAAAACGCCGCAATAAGAAATAGTGCTGAAGGTGCGTAATACACTCCAAGCAGATTGGCAATAATTTCCAGTAAATTTTTCCAGCACGATAACACCAGCAAAACGAGGGCTGATCCAAACCACAAAAGGGAATACTTTTCCTGTAACTTCCCTTTGCGAATCAGCTCAAAAATGGCAAACGCGATAGCCAAACTTCCCAGTATCGCAAACAACTCAATCCGATTGCTCATTTGAAATGTCCTGTTATTCTCTATTAATTATTAAATTTGCATTTTTTTGGAGAAAGGTGGTTGGGGCAAAACTGATAATTTATTTTTTGTCAGGATACGATTTGAATAAATCAACGAAGATAGCAAGCAGCACTTTAATCATATAGTAAATTGACTTTATGGAACTTATTGATGACTCACCACTCTCTCGAAAACGCATTTGTACCGGTACTTCTTTGATTTTGAATTTCTTGCGTGATAATATGACAACGACTTCCGGTTCCGGATAATCGGATGGATAATAATTGGCTAAATAATTAATAACCGATTTGTTAAATGCACGAAAGCCGGAGGTATTGTCCGTCACTTTCTGACCGGTGACGAGTGAATTTACCGTACTGATGATCAACATGCCCAGGCGGCGCATCAGTGGCGTCTTATAGGTTTTCTCACCGATATAACGAGACCCTATGACCATATCCGCTTCACCTGCCTGCGCGACGGACAGAATTTTTGGGATTTCAGCAGCGATGTGCTGGCCATCCCCATCCAATTGAATCGCATAGTCGTATCCGCTTCGGGCAGCATATTTAAACCCGGTTTGCACCGTCGCGCCAATTCCCTGGTTATAGGGTGCGCTTAAAACAGCAACGCCGCAACTTGTGGCCACTTCCGCTGTCCGATCCTTGCTTCCATCGTTTACCACAAGAATATCAACAGGCGTATCGATTTGCTGGATTTCTGTGATAACTTTGGCAATGCTGCCTTCTTCGTTGTAAGCGGGTATAATTATCAATGTTTTATCATTGGAGTTCATCCTAAATCCAATCGTTTATTTCGCAACGTCTCGTTATTTAACTAATTTATAGATCACTGTTTTAATTCCACCAGGCGCCACATCGTCATAAACCAATTGCAACGATGACGGGGCGTTTTCCGGCTCCAATAAAAACTCAACATTTTGCAGATGCGAACTGTACCTGCTTGTGATCACCATATAATCCACATTTTTATAGTGCGCGTATTCCAAAACACGGTCAAATTCCTTATCAATGGGAAAAGAAATTGAGGAGCGTGTATCCAGGAGCCCGGCATAATATTCCACAGCTTTGTTTTCGCTCATTACCCGGAAATTTTTACCACCGTGTTCTTTAAGCCATAGTCCGGCTTTTTTTAATTCAACTGCTTCCGCCCAGTAATCGGGATCGGTCGCCTCATGTTTTATTATTTTGCCGAGTTCTGGCACATAGGAGAATCCAAGCAACAGAACACTTGTAACAAGTATCGACAAATATTTTGGTTTTAAGAATTCTATCTGTTTCAAAGATTTTATTGCGTTGCCAAATGTTACATCAAGGGATTCCTTGAGAAAGGTAATTCCCAGTGCAAGCCAGATAAATACAAGGGGCAATTGCGGAGTAAAGTAGCGCAAATTGATGTGAAACAACGGAATTGCCAAAAACCACCAGAAGAAAATATATGCCAAAATATAACTATTGAATTTGATTTGCGGCCAATCCCATGGCCTGGCAAAAAGCCCTAAAACAACTAAAAGAAATGGAGCGAAAGACAAGGCGACAGGAACGCCGATAGTGTTGACCTTGTGAAAATTCTTCACGAATTTTTTCAGGAGAAGATTACTCCCGATATCCACT
Organism: Deferribacteres bacterium; assembly: GCA_020633655.1. GTDB lineage: Bacteria > Zhuqueibacterota > Zhuqueibacteria > Zhuqueibacterales > Geothermadaptataceae > Bioreactorimicrobium. The sequence goes on along the minus strand of JACKDF010000009.1, from coordinate 68,892 downwards.
TTTTTCTCACGGCCACTCGCGGTATTTTGGTCGATGAGCAACTGGAAATTGCCTTCGTGGTATGCAAGATCCGTCGGTAAATATTTATTGTCTTTGGTTAATGAAAATCGGGCTTCCGGTGATTTATCCTTCGACAGCGATAAGGCAGAAAATTGCTGGTTGACCTGAAATTTCATGCTCAATGTCCACATGCCCATTTGATTTTTAACATAAACGAGATAAGGCAATGAACATATAAAAAAGCCAAGCAGGCTCGTTGCAATGATAGCCGTTAACTTGAACTGTTTCTTCTTAATTTGCAGCAGAAAAATTACTGCGACAATGCCAACGAAAACCATGACATAGTGAACGCCTTCCGGCTTGGTCAGATAAGCACATCCGGAAAAAATACCGACCAGGAAGCCATACCAAAGCGAGCGTTTTTTTATGGCAAGCCAACCCGACCAGATCCCTGCGAGGCCAAGCGCAGTGTAGACGGTCTCTGCCAGGGCGGTTGTGGAATCAAATGCAAGGGGAGGATAAAAAGCAAATGCGAATGCAGCAAGCAATGCGATGCGCTCGGAAATGCACTCCTTTGCAAGCCGATAAATCATATAAACACTGATCAAGCTCACCAGAATATTCAGAATTCGTGCAGCCAGCTCACCATCCTTGATCAGCACGGAAAGGAGACCAATTAACGCAGGATAAAATGGAGGCCAGTACGGATGCAACATCCCGGAAAATCCGTTCTGAACAGCGGAAAGCCCTAACCGAACGTAATGTACCTCATCAAATCCAATCACCCAGTGGTATTTCAGAAGAAAGAGGCGAAACAGGAATCCCGCGATTAATATGGGAAAGATAGTGAATAGATTTTTAGTCTTCATTTACCAAAAGTTATACTATATATCGAGTGCGCGACACTTTGTGAAAGCGTCCCAAATTGATGCAATTAATTAAGTTGATTCAGTTTTCTTGTAACTATTCAGCACAATTCCACGAGAAATGGTCCCCAAGCCGGCCGAAAGGCGTATTTCTCGCTGAATACAATACAGCTCACGCTTCGATATGTCAGCGTCTGCTTTGGCCTGAACAGTTACGTTTTTCTACCGCTTAATTCAAGCCTTTAATCGTTGGTTCAATGCTAAATTAAGTGTGTATTCGATCCAGGTTTGCCATTTCAACATAAATTTATCTGAAAACATGCTCTGCACGGTTCAAATGTAGTGCCATGACTTTTAATCTGAGTAAATAATAATATTTCTATTCATTCATCACCTCCGCTTCCACAGTTTTCTGGATAAAGCATTGCAGCTCAGATTTCCCTTATACTTATTTTCAAAAGTAATGTCCGATAGTAGTCATTCCAGCCGCCTGCTTTTTAGGCGTGCTGGAATCTCCATGAGCCTACCGTGAATTCGGGGATGCCGGAATTCGATAAAAAACATCGAATCCGGCATGACTGCAAGATTGAGATCATAGGACAAAACTTTTGCAAATCGCTCTAGCTCCCGATCAATTTTACCAGCTCGCTACCAATCACCTCTGGACTGCAATTTTCATTATAGACCTGCCAGCTCGCATCGGCCAGAGTTTGACGCAATTCACTATTTATGCCTAAAGTGCGAATCACCTCGGCTAAAGAGTGCTCGTCCCCGGCTTTGCACATCCATGCTGTTTTACCGTGCTCCAGCAATTCCAGGTTTCCTTTTGAACTGCTGACGACCACAGCTTTTTTGCACGCGAGCATTTGAAAACATTTGTAGCCAATAACAAGGTCGGCTTTGACCGATAATCCAAACTGTCCACCAAGGCAAATATCTGCCTGAGCGATGTGATCGACCAGTTCATCCACCGTTACCCAGTCAATAAATTCAATATTTCTCACTTTTAAATCAGCAGCCAAATGCATCATTTCTGACTTTGTCTGTCCTCGACCGATAATTGTAAATTTAAGTCTTTCATCTTTCTGCAGAAGATGTGCAGCTTTAATTATGTATTCTATACCTTGCAAGGGAATGAAGGAACCGTAGAATAGCACATTTACAAGATCGTTTTCTTCCCTGGTTTTGGGCATGTAAACGCTGTCAGCACCAATATAAACCTTCTTAAATTTTGCACTTTTAATCCCGTAAATTTCAGAAAAATAATTCCCATGAGATGCTGTATCAACGATTACTGTATCGGAAAGAAAGAATAAAAGACGATCGTAAATCTTGAGTGTGCGCGCAACGATTGAATTCGCAGGAAAATAATTGCGGTCAACAACGAGTGTTTCATAGAGGGAAATATGCACATTAAAAAGGACAGGAACGCGCTTGAATTTACAAATAATCCAGGCAACCGGAACATCGAAAAAACCTGGATAACCGACGATGACTGCGTCAAGATTTTTTAACCTGGTCAGGCGGAATCCCAGAGAGAAGATGTTTTTAATGAAAGTAAAAAGCAGGCGAATGACGCCGAACAATGACTTGTATTTTTGCGCTTGTGAACGATCTTCAACTGTCGCAGCTCTGCACTCAACAACCTCCGCACCGACAGCTTTCAGGCCGGTGAGAAAGGTTGTATTATGCGGCTCTTTAAGATCGTAAGACCCAAAATAACAAATGCGCTTCCTGCTTTTCATTTGCCAATGCCAGGTTAAACTGCCATTTCAGCGGCAGCTGCGACGCCATTGCTGACTGGTAAGCCTTTGTAAGTTTTCAGGTGGTTTTGAATAATTGAAAAAGTCTCCGTCGCGTGATGTTTCTTCGAGACACCCACAACTGTCGATTCGATATTGGGCAAGGAGTACAGGTATTCGTATGCTTCCTTCGGTTTAACATAACCAGCCGCAAGTGTACTCATCGCCAAAAGACGGACTTTTTTTGTTCGCAGGCATTCTTCAAAAGCGTGCAGAGATGGACTAACCTGATAACCAATTTTATTAATGGAAGCCATAATAAGTGGATTTTCAATGCCGACTGTTTCCAGAGAATCGATTATTTTCGGTAAATTTTTGCTGCAGAATGCTGGAATAGCATTGTAACGTTTGCTCACATGATCGTAAAAAACTTTGAATATTTCCGGCATATCCCAACCTAAAATCAAGTCGGTGAGCACGTCGTGCAGGAAAACAGCCTTGAGATTTAATTTGGAGAATTGTGCCATTTCCACATCGATCAGCGAGGTGATGATTTTTGCCGCATCTTTTTTCACGACCCCAACGCTGCCACGCCAAAACATGCCAAATTTCTCTTTCGCAGTTGTGTCAGAAAGGGAATCTTTAATAATATTGACGAGTCCCTTTTCATTGGCCATTTTGATGTATTTTGCAGCGTAAGGCAATAGCAAATAAATGCCTAAATCTTTTAACCTAGCATCCTTTTGCAATTCCTCAGAGATAAACAGGGCACGTTCATGGGTAGACATCATCATCGCTTTGACGCCCTGGTCATAGGAAAAATTGATCATTTCCATGATTCGATCCATGTCACTGAAATAGGCCGCCCGTTCATTACCGGCATTCGCCGCCAGATGATTCACGCCAAAAAACTGGTTATGTCCTAATAATATTTGATCTATCACTTTATTACTCCTGTTTATTAATGAAAAAGTGCGACGAACTTGTAACTATTCAGCCTAAAGCGGACGCTGAGCCTGTCGAAGCGGGAGCGACGCAGTATTCAGAGAGAAATGCGCCCTTCGGCAGGCTCGGGGACCATTTCTCTCTGAATTGATCTGAATAGCTACTCGCACTTAAATTTCCTATTTCAAATTCACCGGTTGTCCGTTCGCCGCGGCTGAATCGTAAATTGCATCCACGATGCGCTGCACTTCATACGCATCACGAACATTGCTGCCGACCTGGGATTTATTGCGAACGGCGTTAATAAAATCGACATCCTGGCGCGTGTACTGCGGCCCACCAAGGTCGATTTCAACACCGGAAAAAAGATCCGGTTTATGCAAAATAGTCCAGCCTGCAGGATAATCACCCACTGCAGAATCCAGAAAAAATTTAACAACATCGTCGTTCACAGTCAGGTTGCCATTTTCGGCTTCGACGTTGATTTCGACTTCCAAAAGACGGTGATGGCGCTTGCTCCAGGATGAATCGAGCCAGCCACCTGTACCATTGGCGAATTTGAAATAAACATGAGCGAAATCTTCCACATTTTCCGAGTAGAAACTTTGCATGTTCGCTGAAACGAAGTCCACATCACCAAAATACCAGTGCAATAAATCGATGGCATGCGTGCCCTGTCCACTGATGACACCTCCACCGGCCTTTTCCTTGTCGTACCGCCAGCCTTTGCCTGTTTTGAAGAGCTGTGCCACGTAAATTGTCGAATTAAAATTGATGATTTTTCCCAAAACGCCCGAGTCTATAATTTCTTTCGCTTTGGAAAAAGTTTCGATGTATCGCATCATATAACCGACCATCGTCGTCAGATTTTTTTCTTCCACCAATTTTAGCATTGTTTCGGAATCCTCTGCCCTCACGCTCAATGGTTTTTCGAGAAAAAATGAAATTCCACGCTGAGCACATTCGATTCCCATGGGGGCATGTAAAAAGACAGGTGTGGCAAGTACCGCGATATCCGGTTGCTCTTTATCCAACATTTTCTCGTAATTTTTATAAACGGGTACATCTTTCAGACTTTTTGCAAAGCCCAACAGGAAACGTGATGAATCCGATAAAGCGCAGAGCTCAACACCCTCCAATGCATTCATGATGCCGGCATGCAGCATCCCCATTTTTCCTATTCCCACAACGGCTAAGCGCATATTGAAATCCTTTCACTGTTGTTGCTATTTTTCATTGTTGCTATCTTCTCTAACTATTTAGAGGTCATCCAGAAATACTTTTTTTTCATCGTTCCCGAATGCTTTTATCCGAGCCAAAGGCCGGTGAAGCAAAATCCACAATTGGTTGAGCCTGATAAAAATGGATTCCGGCCAAAAAATTGCCGGAATGACGTTCCATCGGATAGACTCTATTTCCGCACCAACTTCTCAAAAAGCTGGATATACGCATCGGTCACCCGATCCCAGGTGTATTTTTCTTCAATGCGGGCAATGGAGAGTTTTTCTTTCTCTTTTACGATATCGGGATTATCGATGAGATACTGCATTTTTTCTGTAAGATCGCCATTATTTTTCGTATTGAAAAACACACCCGCCTCGCCTAAAACTTCTACATGCTCCGGTACCTCATTGGCGAGAATACAATTGCCATGTCCCATTCCTTCGAGCAAGGCTGGATGCGTACCGCCAACTTCCGTCGCCTGAATATAAAAGTAGGCGTTTGACTGAAATTCACGGTAACCATCGCCAAAGACGTAGCCGGTAAAAATAATGCGTGGATCTTTGGTCTCCTTCATTTTGGCGATCTCTTTCGTTTTGTACGGTGCATCGCCTACCATGACAAGTTTCAGATCCGTTTTGGTTTTTTCGAAGGCTTCCACCACGCGATGTGGATTGTTTTCCGGTTCAAAACGACTCACATAAAGAATATATTTTCCCGGCTCAACACCGAATTGCTCCAGAGCTTTCGTCGTATCAACTTTCCCAACCGGTGCACCGTAGGAAATAAGCGTTGAATTCTTTTTAAATTTTTGCAGATAGTACTTTTGAATATCATCCGCATCCGTAATGATTTCATTTGCCGTGAATGTTGACAGCCATTCCGAAATTTTGTAAAACCACTGCCCGAGTCTATTCCATTTGGCACGTTTCCATTCCAAGCCATCGACATTTAGTGCAACCGGTTTGCCGAACAATCGTGGTATCCATGCAAAACTCGCATTCGCGCTGTTGCAAATCAGAACGACGTCATAGGATTCCTTAATAGAATGCAGGGCACAAAGAAAAGTGTGCGCTACAGTATCGAGATATTTATGACTGATTGTAGGCAAGATGACCAATCGGACACCACGATAAAAGTTACCTTTGTATTTTATACTATTTGATCGTCCGTAAACGGTGACTTCATGTCCTCTTTCGACTAAACGCGTCGAGAGTTCTTCTGCGAACGTTTCAAATCCACCATAATTTGCTGGAATTCCACGAATTCCCATAATGGCTATTTTCATAAATCCTTACCTGTATTATTATTATTCACGATCCTCATGAATTTAATGTGCATTATTCATACGATGTCCCAATGAGCTATGGCCAGGGGATATCCCTGCCCAATCTCGATGGTTATGAATAAAGCATGTTAAATTCTGCGCCAGGAATAAACTTGTGCTGTTTTCCGTGGAGTTTCAAATTTTTTCTCAAGTTGATGACTGGCTCCACTTGCATTTATGAACTGTAAGATAAGTATTTCGCTTCGCAACGACTCCTCAAGGACGAGCCATCCAATTTCATATTCGGCCACAACCTGCTTAAATTCATCGATTGTTGAGATGTGCAAAGCGTCATGTACATGCAGCGAATCTCCAATCGACTCGTTTGATAAAGCATCCACATCGATTTGGTAGTATTTTCCGTTTAAGCCATAATACCGGGTTAACAACGGATTTGGTGTCACAACCGGTTCGTCTGCTGTCTGATTTTGCCGTAAATATTCTCCAATTTGTTTCCACTCAATCATCGGCACATGCCCGTACAGCAACGTGTTCTTCTGATTCCAGTCAAGCGCAGAACGAAACCACGGCGATGTCAGAATAACGATAGCCAGAAAAAACCCCATAACCAGACGCTGTGGTGTAATGTGCAATCTTCGCTCAATATTCACTGTAATGAGTTGTACATCCAATTGTCGTCGGATGTAGTAGGCAAATTCAAAGACACCATAGGTTGCCAGGGCCAGATAAAGTGGAAAAATAAAAAAATAATCGTCTATTCTTGCCTGAAAATGAGCCAAAATCAAAGAACTTATAAAAATCGTCAGAATATAAAATCCAGGCTTTTGCATGTTAATAATGGTGTAAACTCCACCAATGAGTGCAAAGGCCGTCAGCGTCCAATTGGAGGGATGCAGGAATATTGTGTCCACCATTTCTCCAGGAGTAAACGCATTCTTTAGCACATCAGCACCATATATTGGCGAAACATTCCATTTTAAGAATGCGATGGAAACCAGCAAAACGATGAGCAATACGCCATATTTCCATTTCAATCCGGCTTTTGGTATAGTGTAAACAAATTGCATGAGAAACAGCACAATGCAATAAGCACTTAATCCGAAAAGCAGTGTATCGATTCGCGGAAAAACAAGTCTGGTGGACCAGAAAGTGATCACAGCGACGGCGAGCCAGAACAGATCCAGATTCCAAAAAACATAAAATTTCCTGAGTTTGGCTTTTTGCGCCAACAATCCTGGATGTTTATCCCGCGTGCCTTCAATCCCTTCGTAAAAGGCATAAACCAGAAATGTGAGAAGGAAAAAACGTGAATTGTGAATCGTGGCAATGCGAGAAAAATCGATAAGCATTGGATGGAAAGCAGTGATGAAAGCTGCAATTATGCCAGCATTTCCTTTGTGAAAAAAACGCCACCCAATGAAGAACATCATTATAACCAGCATTCCCCCGATGACAATATTGACAGATCGGGCCGCTAATTCATTTTCTCCAAAAACGGTGTAGCTATACTGGATAACTTTTGAGAAAATAAAATCCTGCAGGTTCCCAGCCGGTTGTGATAGAGATTCTTCACCTACATAATTCGTATGGGCATTGAAAACAGTAGGAATTTCAATCGCATTATATGCTGAATCGACCAGATTCACAAGGCGCAGGTAAGTCCCAGCCATTAAAATAAGTGCAAGGCCAGCCCACAACCACCCCGTTTTTTTGAATCGCTTCATTTTCAATTAATCCGGATAGCCCTTGCATTATTTTTTTTCTTTATCATGAATGTAAAGTTCAATTTTCTTCACACGATACAAAGTGTCTTCCGTTAAACGGCGATGACCTGAAATCAGGTCAGCTACGACACCAAGTACTCCAAACTGGATGCCCAGCAACATCAGAATTGCACTTAATATCAACGATTGAATGTGCCCGGCGCCGCTATCTACCCAAATATAAAAATAGAGAAAACGTATCGAAATTAAAGTACCGATTCCGAATAGCACGCCTGCCAGCGCAACGAAAACCCGCAACGGTTCATACATGGTATAAATGCGTAGAATCGTGCCGATGCTGCGCTTCAAATACACTGGAATTGAAGTAAATAAGCGGGATTCACGCAATTTACCATTCACTTCCACAGGCACCGAGGCGGTGGCAATGTTCTTCTTCCCAGCCTGAATTATGGTTTCCATCGTATAAGTGAATTTTGTAATAACATTCAAGTGCAGGGCTGCTTCACGACTGTAGGCACGAAATCCACTGGCTGCATCCGGTACGTTGGTTCCGGAAAGGCTGCGCACAACCCAGGAACCAAGTCTCTGCAATTTCTTTTTCAGAAATGAGAAATGGGCAATTTTTTGTACCTGCCTGTCACCGATGACCATGTGGGCTTCTCTGTTGAGAATGGGCTTAATGAGATCAGCGATGTATTTACCCTGATACTGGTTATCGCCATCGGTGTTTACGATAATATCTGCACCCTGCTTTAAACAGGCATCCATTCCCGCCGCAAAAGCTTCTGCCAAACCTTTGTTATTACGCAGATGCACAATGTGGTTGACTCCAAGCTGGCGTGCGACTTCAATTGTCCGGTCAGTACTGCCGTCATCGATGATTAATGTTTCGATGACATCGACGCCGGGTATGGATTTTGGTAAATCAGAAACCGTGATGGGAAGCGTTTTTTCCTCGTTCAAACACGGCATTTGGATTATTAATTTCACTCGCCAACGATCCTGTCGATATTGTATTCCTTGATTTCACGAGCATGCGTATAAATGATCATCTCACCGATCAAACCGATAGAGATCATCTGCAGCCCAATAATGAGCAACAAAGCACCCAAAAGCAGCAATGGTCGGCCTGCAATCGCCCCAAAGCCAAAAATCCTGTACAGGAAAAGATAAACATTTAACAGCAAGCCGATAACGGTAAAACTCATACCGAAAAATCCCAGAAAATGTAGCGGCCGTTTGGAGTAACGTGTGAGAAAAACAACCGAAATTATATCCAAAACGCGCTGAAAATATTCGTTTGGGTATTTCGATTGCCGGAATTCCCCAGGCAATTGCTCGATTTTTTCTTCAACAACTTTGTATCCTTTGCGGGAAGCAAGAATTGGCAGAAAAATACTTAAATTGCCGTAAAAAGTTATATTATTCAACATGGTGCGGTGAGTAGCAAAAATACTCGAATTGATATCGTGCAGTTTTAATTTACCAATTCGGTGCACAAGACCGTTAAACCAGCCACTCACTTTCTGGTTCATGTCAGAATCTTTGCGCGGCCAACGCCATCCGACGACCAGGTCATTCCCTTCCTCAAGGCGTTGTAACAAGCGGCCGATTTGCGACATGTTTACACGAACCCGCGCGGCCGAATAAATAATTTTCTCGCCTCGGGCATGTTTTAATCCTGCATCGAAACAGCTCGCTTCACCGAAAGTATTGCGCATGCGCAACAGTTTCACACTTTTATCTTTCTGTGCAATTGCGTCGAGCTTATCCCACGTTCTGTCCGTGCTTGCATCGTCGACGAAAAGAATTTCGTATTTTGCTTTAGCCGCTTCCATACTTTTGCGAATATCAGTGTAGAGTTCTTCAACGTAGGTATCCATATCCAGAATCGGAATAATAATGGACACATCCGGAGTAACTTTCACACTTTTCACAGGTGCAGATGTTTTTTTCGCCGCTGGTTTGCGAGGGCTTTTTCGTGCCGATTTTGCCTTTGAGTTTGTCTTGTCCTGTTTCACAACAATGACGTCCTCATTTTCCACAGTTGTTATTTTTTCAGCCATTTTCAACCTTATCTCTATTTTATTTTTATAGTCTCAAATTCTATCAGAATACAGATGCGTCTCATGCACTTTTACGCGAGGAGATAACTGTTCGCTCATGCATCGCCATAATCTGTAATATCAAACAATCGTTCATCTCTTTTCTCGCCGGTTCGCACAACCATCTCAGCAATCAGACCAAAGAAGAGAAAATTGGCGCCAGCCGCAAGCATGAGTAAAATCAATGAGGCCTGTATATTCATCTCATCGGGTGTTAGTGTTTTCGTAATCCAGGCGAAAAGGAAACCGAGCAGAGAAAGAATGCCTATTGAATTAAAAATCAATGTGAGCGCACCAAAAAAATGCACCGGATTGGTAAGATGTTTGAGCAAGAGATTGAGTGTTGTCAAATCCATGATCACCCGGAAAGTACGTGTGATATTGTATTTCGATTCACCGAAGCGGCGTTCGTGATGATCGACCACCATTTCGGTAATGCGCGCCCCTTCAATGCGTCCGAGTGCCGGGATGAAACGATGGAATTCGCCGTATAAACGGATGTTCTTTACCAGATCACGACGATAGGCTTTGAGCGAACATCCGGTGTCATGCAAATTCACCCGGGTTGTCCGGCGAACCAGATAATTGGCAATTCGACTCGGTACTTTGCGAATAATGAGTTTATCTTTACGATTTTTCCGCCAGCCGCTGACGACGTCATATCCTTCGTGCAGCTTCTCTACCACAACCGGAATGTCCTTTGGATCGTTTTGCAAATCGCCGTCCATGGTAACAATGACTTCACCTTTCGCCTGCTCAAAACCTGCCGCCATTGCTGCAGACTGACCATAATTACCCAGAAACTTAACGACTTTCAAACGGTGATCATTCTCGGCCAGTTTTTCGAGAATTTCAAAGGTGGTGTCGGTGCTTCCGTCATCAACTATGATGATTTCGTACTCACGTCCCCAGGCATCCATGGAAGTATGGATTTTTTCGTGCAGGATGGGCACATTTTCTTCTTCGTTCATCACAGGAACGACGACGGAGACTTCGATTTTTTTTACAGTTTGTTTAGCCATAATTAATTTCTATCCTGCTTTATTCACGCAATTCTCAAAATGAACGATGGGTGGGGGATTTCTCCTGCCCGACCCTGGTGTTTATGAATAAACCAAGCTATAATATCAAACACCTTTTCTTGCTGTTATTCTGCATTTATTTTCGTCTCTGTTATTAAAATATCGATATAAGTAACAGAAAAACAGTATTTACCTTAACCCACTCCCATTTGCGTTTTTTCTTTTTAAGAAAATTGGATACAGAACGAAAGGCAGCATAATGAAAAATTCTTTGGTGGCCGCTATAAAATTAGGGCCTGATAAAACCGATGCAATAAATGTATTTGAATCGGATGATTTCTGTACGGAATCGAAAAGCGGCCATGGAGACAGAAAATAAGTCGAGTTAAAAGGCCAAAAAGCCATAATGCCAAAAGGTTCTCGTGTATCATTGTTGAAAAAATCGAGAATTATATGCGAATAGTAAAGTGAAAAAAAGATAACAAAATATTGTTTAAAATGTCCGTTCCTGCGAGCAAACAACCAGGCAAAAAGCCCAGCGACCACGAGAGCAGCGCCCAAAGAATGGCTCCAGATGGGATGATACAGGTTCGGATTCCCCTGGAGCCAGCCAGGCAAAAAATCGGCATCTGGTAAACAGGCGACAAATGCAAAGAACAATACCGTGATAAAACGGCTCTTAAAAAACCTGATTTCATGCCCCCAAAAATAAATGCTAATCCCGGCCATTCCATGTGCAACTGGTAGTGGCATCAAACTTCCCCAAATCGAATTTTGCGATATGTACTGTATAATTTTTGCAGTTTCTGGCTATTGGTCGCAGAAAGGTACAAATGCTCGATGAATCCCGCAGCCGCCATTATTTTATGATTGACAAAAATTTTAAAATGAAAGTTGCGCTTTTCCTGCCCTTTCCAGCGATATTTGTATGGCTCATCACCCCGGGAGAGATCAAACTCAGCAATACCACGTTCGATGGAATTTTCGATAGCGTGACCAAGCACGATATTACCAACGCTCAAATTATGCCACTGCGGAGAATGCGCATACACGTCAGCATAAATCTTATTGTTGCGCTCGTAGCCAGAAATCCCTGCCACAGGCTTATCATCCGCATAAAGAATCCACAAACGATAATCACCACGTGCAGCTAATTTTTTACAGACAGTGCGTTCGAACTGAGCGAATGGACCTTCATTATATCGTGTGGCTCCTTTTTCATCGATCCACCGCTCGTTATAAATGTGCACCAAATCGTCATAAGCATCGCTGATATCCTTGCCATTGATGAATTCTTCCAGGCGTGTCTCGTGGCGTTTAGCGATATAGCGCCGGTCGTATCCAACATCCTTGCGTGTCCGTTTACCCAATCCCGAAAGGAAATCTTCCCACTCAGTGGGCAGTGGCAGCGTTACACAAATGCGGCTGCTTTCCAGTGCATAAATCGGAAAATATTCGCCGATGTATTTAATTAAATACGACATATTTTTCGATGTATCCGGTACATCTTTTAACTCAATAAAGGAAAAGGCTTTTGATTTTTCCGACAGAAAATGAAAAAGCTGTTTGAAAAAGAAATCTTCCTGCCCTTCACGAACAACGAAATCAAGGTAATCGGTACGTTTCACACCGATTAAGGCAAGGTGCCGCAGAGGAAATCCGAAGTATTTTTTGCGAATAAAAAACGGGGCGAATCCAACGACTTCGCCATCGGATTTATCGATCCGCACGATGTACAATTTACCATCACCCAGGTATTCCCACCAACTGCTCAACCACTCAAAACTCTGGAATGGCGTGTGGTTGCTGTTTGATTCGAATACGTCGTTCCATATGTCTTGCTGGGATTTCCAGTCGTCGACATTTTGGATTAGTTTAATACACATCTCTATTCTCAAATTTAATCATTAATCAGACATGAGGCGCGCTTCGCTGCTTCAACAATGGCTTTGATCAACGTAACCCGCAAACCACCTTCTTCGAGTTTTAATATACCATCGATGGTGCAACCTGCAGGCGTGGTTACATTGTCTTTTAAAACCGCCGGGTGTTGTTTGGTATCGATCACCATTTTTGCAGCACCCAGGCAGGTTTGCGCCGCCAGCTCCGTGGCTACATCCCTGGGCAATCCGGCTTTAACGCCACCCTCGGCCATCGATTCGATTATGATATAAATAAAGGCCGGGCCGCTCGCGCTCAATCCCGTGACCGAATCAAAATAATTTTCGTCTAAAACCAGGGTTCGGCCAATGAGTCTAAAAATATTTTCTGTAAGCTGGATATGCCGGTTTTCGGTAAACTTGCCACCGCAAATGGCGGTCATTCCGGCTCCTACCAAACTCGGTGTGTTGGGCATGGCCCGCACAACGGGTACCTTGTTGTATAATTTGCTTTCAATTAAAGTCGTCGTTACGCTGGCGATTATGGAAATAACAACCTGATTGGCTTTCAGGACATGGCTCAACTCGGCAAGCACCCCCTCAGTCGCCTGAGGTTTTACACAAAGGAGAACAACATCCGCTGCTTCCACAGCTTCGATGTTATTCAAGGTTGTACGTATATTTAAATTTTCACGCAATCGTGCTAATTGCTTTTCATGCAGAGCAGTTGCAATAATCTGGTCCGTTTTCACCTCGCCGGAATCCAGAATACCTTTGATGAGAGTCTCACCCATCTTTCCAGCACCGATGAAAGCAAATTTTTTTGAATTTAATTGGGGCATTTCAATCCTTCCTGATTCGTCGGCATCATTGTAATTCCGGAATTGCCGTACCGATTCCTATCCTATCCGAGCGTTTTTGTTTTCAGAGCGTCTGTTTCCAGCTCAATCGCGGCAGAATTATTAATGTCGCGGTTTTTTTCCCGGGAAATCTGCATGCCGGAAATCCAGTAGACAATCCCACCGGTGAGCGCCATGCCAACCCATTGGGCAAAAACAAGCAATGACAGGGAAAAAGCCTGTGATTCCGTTGCACCCAATGGCACGAGGAAGAAAACAAAAGCACCCTCACGCACACCGATACCTGCAACAGAAAGAGGCAAAATTGTGATCGTTGTGATCAGCGGGATGATGATGAAATAGTGTTGAAATGCAATGTCCAGGCCGAGGCTTAATCCAACGAGGTAAATTATAATAATTCCAAAAATCTGAAAGAACAACGACAAAAGCAGCAATTTTATCATCGCACTTTTTGCATGCCGCAATTCCTTTGTCCCTTCCTGGAACTCAACTAATTTCTGATAAATTCTGTCCAGCTTGAAGCGTTGAAATAACGGAGCGAAAAGCTTTAATAGACGTGGATGCAACATGAGCCAGATACCACCACAAAATGCCACAGTCATCACGAGAACCGTCCAGAACAGCCGGACATTGCCTGTCTGTTGTGCAACGGGAATAGCCACAACCAGCGCAATGGCGAAATTAATAACGAAACCGACGACGCGGGTAACAAACATGGAGCTCATGGCGTGCACACCATTTCTGAGATATTTTTTCAGACTGAAGGCCCGAACGATATCCATCCCAATACTCGTCGGCATGAATGTGCCAAAGAACGCACCTATCCAGTGCACTTGTAAAATGCGTTTGAATGGAATTTGGTTATCCTGTGCTCGCAAAACGATTTGCCAGCACCATGCAATAACACCTTGCTGTATAAAAAAGAGCAGCGTGGAGACAATATACAGCAGATAATCGACCTGTTGAAATGCCTGTCCCAATTCCTTCAGATCGACTTTCCAGTAAAGCAATGCACTGATAAGTCCAATACTAATCAGGCCTTTAAAAAAAAATCCGCTTATCTGCTTCATATTTATGCAAGTTCGGCTTCGACGACTTTTTCCACTTTTCTATTGTCCAAATGCTCCCGGCACCACAACTCGAATGTCAGCAGTGCCCACAGTCGATGGCTATTGTTATCCGCTTTACTGATGTGGCGTTTAAACAGGGTTTGGACAAATTCATTTTCGAAAATGCCACGCTTGCTGATCGCTTCCGGTGTGAGATGCTCTCGAATAACGTTTTGCACGATCGGTTTATGGCGTAACCAGTTTTTAAAGGGGACGCTGTGGCCGAGTTTATCCGTACGAAAAACGATTTCATCCGGCAATACACCTGCCATAACTTTATGGAAGATGGCTTTCGTCTGTCCTTTTTCATCCAATTTAAGATTGGAAGGAATGCGTGAGGTATATTCAACCAGGCGATAATCAAGCAATGGAAACCGGCCTTCAAGCCCAAATTTGCGCGTCAATTCCATGCGCCGCAGATAAAATCCCATCACTGTGTAATAATCACCGTAAATCGTTTTACTGAGAAAATCGCTGCCATCTGCCTCGTGATAGAGATTTTTAATATCCTGCAGAGCGTCTTTCTTGTTTAGTTTGTGGTACCAATCAGGCGTTAGAAGGTGCTTCAATTCGGCATCGGTATAATAAATCCGCCAGCGGTTGCTGAACAGGTCGGAGGAAAATCCAGCGCTGTAGGAAAATCTTTTTGCCTTCACAAGCAGACTTTTCTTCGCTTCCGTGTCCGGTAATTTTTGCAATAGATTTGTAAACGGTGTGCGGATTCCTTTAGGTATGCGTTCAAATTTTTCCGCCATAGTATCAGCCTGGTAAACCGGATGGCCGGCAAAAAGTTCATCGCCACCATCGCCGGTAAGCACATAGTCGACAACGCCGGAGGCTTTTTCAGCTAATAAATAGGACGCCACTTCGATGCCAATATCAGAAAAAGGCTCATCTGCAGCGGCAGCCACCTGGGCGATTCGATGCACATCTTCGGCTTCGTATGGCACCTCATGGTGTGTCGTGTTATAGCTCTCACTCATAAAACGAGCGTAGTACGATTCGTCGAAGGTTTTTCCACGGCAGCGAAAGGAGAAGGAATGAACCGGGCCTTCAATCATGGGTCGCATTAAGCCTGTTATGGTGCTGCTGTCCATGCCACCGCTCAAATACACACCAGTACGAAAACGCTTATCGTCCAGGCGAAGGCGTATGGAATCATTGAATAAATCGATTAATTCTTCTTTGTATTCTTTGTTTGTTTTCTTGAACGGATCCTTAAAGGAAATGTACCAGTACGGATCGATGATCATTTTGCCGTCTTCGATGCGCAGCATATAGCCGGGACGCAACTTTTGAATATCTTCGTACATGGAATCAAAGTAGGGATTGTAATTGAATAGCAGATAACGCAATACCGCGACTGAGTTCAAACCGGCATCAATCAGTGGCGAAGCAGCAAGCTGGTGCAAGTTGGAGCTGAAATAGAGAAGTTGATTTTTACGGTAAAAATAAAGCGATTCGATTCCCAAATGGTCGCGAACAATCCATAGGCGGTTCTTGCGTTCATCTCGAATGACGATGACAAAATTCCCATTGCATTTGCGGAAAAACGCAGCACCTTCTTTTTCATAGCCGTGAAAAACAGCCATGCCAACGCTTGTCTGGTAATTTTCATCAAATAACGATCCCAATTGCCGCGCTAATTCAGCAATATTAAAAATATGGCCATAAACCGCGATCGTCACAGCGGCATCCGGGTTGTGATAGAGGATATGCCCTGCATCGTGTGATGGGGCATTGGAACTGGTCATCGCCAGCGTAAACCGGCCTTTGCGATACTCGTGCTCCAGATTATTCATATCGCGTACACCCCAGTTTGTCGCATAAAATTCCGCCGGGGAAATCACATTTATATCTTCGCCTAAACTTCCAAAAATCATGCTTGTCCTCGTTTATTTGCTTGTATTCAGGAAAGCCAGTATATGTCATTCCGGTCAGTTATTAGCCGGAATCCACCATTTGTAAATTTTAGTACATCGTGGATTCCCGGCAAAAGCACCCGGGATTGACAGGGAAATGCAATCCCAATATTTTTTATTTAGCATTCTGTAGCCGTTTTTTAAATATCGGCAAATATTTCGATACTTTCTCTGAGACGACTTGCGGTAGAGTGCGGCGGCCATCTCCTGGCAGCAAATGCAGAAAGCGATCTTCGATACGCACTATTCGCAACGGATTATCATGAGGAGAATTGCATTTGCGATCCGGTAAAACACCCCAGTAAAGCGAACGGAAACCCGCTTGTCGTGCCAATTCAATTGCAGTCTCTGAACCGATAAACCATGGAAAACAGAAGTGTTCCACTTTCTTACCATGGACATTCTTTTCAATTTCACTTTTACAAGTTTCAAAATCCCATAAAATATCCTGCCGCATCTCTTCCTGACCTTCAAAGGTGCCAAGGCCGTATTTCTCAACTTGTTTCGTGTAAAACTTCGATAATTGCTTACGCCAATCCACTTTCATAAAAAAACTCGCCCGGCCTTTCTTATTGACAAATTCGACACAGGCTTTGCGTACGTCTTCATTATCGAAATACTGTGGAACAGCACTCATGCGTGGCTCAGCGCGATAAACCGGCGTTCCGACCGCAACATCACGTGCGTAATTCGGTTTGCCGTCTTCATAAAAAACAGGCACATGAACGTTTGCATAAAAATAAAAATCAAAATTTGGGTTGATGTAATCCACGACCTGTGGTTGGATATTAACCAGATGGTGGTACATCGTATGTGCCTGAAAATCTATTTCCCCCGACTGATGTATTTCATTTATTTCCTGCCACGAGCACAGTGGGAAATCGCCCTGCTCGCGCTCAAGCAATTTTTCAAAAGGCACCTGACCGGACAAATAATCGTCAAAACTGGCGGAGGGCGGTGCTTCGTCTGTTATACATCCGGGTATGAGAAAGGAGATGGCCTGGTATTCATATTTTTTCAGCAACGGCCAGGCAACAGAATACAGGGATGCGACACCATCATCAAAAGTAAGTACAACAGAGCGCTCCTGCAAAGTTTTCTTCCCTTTTAAAATCTGGAGCAAATCGTCCGCATTCAGGGTTCTGTAACCGTTTTTCTTCAGATAGAGGAGTTGTTCTTCAAAAGTAATAGGATCAACGGAATGAAACACAAAAACAGGTACCTGATTTTCCAGAGAAGAGGGCGACGAATTGAAAACAAAATCAGGATATTTCTTTAAAAGGATACCCTGAATATCTGGCCAATTTTTACGATAACTCCAACGGAGTTTGTGGGCATAGGTTGAGAACATCGGGTCACTCTTTCCTGCCGTTTGTCATACGTGTGTACAATTCTTCCAGCTTTTCCACATTTTTTTCAATGCTGTATTGCTCTGCATCTTTCCGTGCCTGGGCGGAAATTTTCGTTCGGAAGGGAACATCGTTGATCAACCTATTTATTGCCTGAACCAATGCCGATACATCCGCTGGTGGTGTCATGAGCGCATTACGTTCATTTTCGGCCAATTCGCGCATCCCTCCCACGTAAGATGCAACAATCGGTTTGCCTGCGGCCATTGCCTCTACCAACGCCAGACCGAATCCTTCCCGCAAAGAGGGAATGACTACTAAATCCAACGCTCCCAGTGCGACCGGAATATCCGCCACAAAACCGGTAAACCGTATTCGTGCAGCAACGTTCAGCGTGTGCGCTTGCTGCTGCAATTCAGCTTTCAAAGGCCCATCGCCAACCAGTACGAGGTAGACATTCGAATTGCTTTTTGCGATTTCAGCAAAAGCGTCGAGGAGATATTTATTGCCTTTTTCCTCACGTAAACGGGTCACTGTGCCAATGAGAAAAGCGTCATTCGGGACATCAAGGCTTTCCCGGAATTGCGCGACTTTGCCCGCGTCGATCCGGGTGAATTCCTGGATTGGAATCCCATTCCAGATGACATCGATTGCATCTGAGGGGACGGATCGGCCTTTGACCATAAATTCTTTGACGGCCTTTGAAACGCCAAGCCCGACATCCCCTTTGTTGCGAAGCAGCCAGTCGATGATGTATTGATGCGGCAGCACTTTGAGCACAGCGTGCTCGTGAACAATGGTCTTCGCACCGCTTTTTTTGCCGGCTAAACGGCCAAAATTGGCCGAACTATAGCCATGTAAATGCAATATATCATAGTTCCCCTTACGGGCGATTTCTGCAATTGCATTGATATTTTTCGGGCTGTATTTGCCCTCTTCAATATAATAAACCTTTATGCCATGTTGCTCCAAATACGCTCCGGAAGCATCTTTTGGTCGCAATCCAACGACGTCTACTTGAAATTTCTCTTTGTTATGCAGAGGAATCCATTGGGCAAAAAGGCGGGAACAGCTGCTGGGGTTCACTCCATCCATAGAGAATTTGTCGATCACGTGCAGCACGCGGATCGGATCAGCCATAATAAAAAATCTCCTAAACTTCGATTCCTTCTTCGTCTTCGGCCAATTGCCGGCGGTCTTTGACAGGTTTTGCAGGGGTGCCGACCGCAATCTGCCAGTCAGGAATATCACGATTGACGATAGAACCGGCACCGATAACACATTCCTTGCCAATATTGGTGCCGTCAAAAACAACGGCGTGGGCGCCGAGCCAGGCGCCGTCACCAACAGCTATACCTCGAGCTTCCCGTTCCTGTTGAATCATCGGAATATCGGTACGGTTAAATGTGTGCGTACCGCCGACAAGATAGGTATAAGCCGCCATAAGCACACCTTTGCCGATGCTCACTTTATTAGCAGAGAAAATTTCACAGTTAAAGCCAATATTGGCGCCATCGTCTAAAATGATATCTCCGTTTTTGCAGCTCAGAATGGTGTTGCGGCCAACGAAGACGCCATTGCCGATAAACAATCCTTTGTTGTCTGCTCCTTTGGCATCAAGCACGACGTTATCGTCGATAACAACATTATCACCGATATGTATTTTGCCGGGATGGCGCAAAACGACGTTGGTGCCGAAAGTGACATTGCGGCCGCATTTTCCAAGCAATTTGGGGAAAAGTTTACTGCGCAACAGAAGCCCGAAGGCTCCAGGTAAAAAAGATGTGAAGGTGGTGATGAGTTCGTATTTGATCAGGCTACCCATCCCGCCGCCACCGATGATGAGTTCCTGGTATTTTTTCAGCTTCGATTTGTCGGCGTCGAAAAGTTCGCGCTGAATTTCGACGGTTTCTTTTTTAATGCCGTTTTCGCTCATAATCTGTCCTGATTCTCGTCATCACACTCCACTCGATGACGTTTGCATGGACGCTCCAGCGTCCTGTATTCGATTGGACGCAGAGCGTCCGCTTTACATCACCACACTGAGTGTGGTAATGAGTTTTGGAAAGTGAATCCTAGTTGCCCCCAAAAGATAGTTCAGGGGATATCCCCTGAACTATCTTTTGGGGGTGAATTGTATTTTATGGGCAAATATCATTTATATGCCTACAACCAGCCTTTTTCTGCATACCAGCTTGCAGTCCGCGTTAAACCATCTTCCAGTGCGATTTTTGGCTGATATCCCAGCAGTTTTTTTGCTTTGGAAATATCAAACGCCCGGTCTTTGATAAAAAAGTCGACGCGACGGCGGTATATCGGCGGAGCAATGCCGATGGGACGGCAGACGATTTCACACAGTAGTCCGGCAGTCCAAACAGGCCATACCGGAATTTTCGTTTTCGGAACATCCCGTTTAAGAATTGTAGCGATTTTCGCTACAAGTTCGCCCAGGGTAAGGTAGCCTTCGCCACCGATGGTAAAAATTTCACCGAGTGCTTCCTCGCGCTCGCCGGCGAGGGCGATGCCTGCGACCAGGTCTTCGACAAAAGTCAGGTGGTACAACACTTTGCCGTTGCCGATCATACGAAATTTGCCGTTGTGAATAAACTTGAAAATCTTGAGAAATCGATCATCACCGGGACCATAAATTCCCACAGGCCGCACAACTGTGCCTGGTAAATTTTCGCGTTTGAAGAATTCCAGTGCGTATTTTTCGCCGTCCATTTTTGATTCCTGGTAGTAATCACCCGGTTTGTACGGTGCGTCTTCGGTGGCCGGTGGATTATCGATCTCGCCCTGTACACCGACTGTGCTGCAGTGCACGAAACGTTTTACTCCGGCACGTTTCGCTTCTTCGAGCATCTTGCGCGTACCCTCGAGATTAACATCCCAAAAAGCACTTTTCGGCACATCTTCCGCACGGAACAGCGCTGCGATATGAAAAACCACATCGATGCCCTCTGCGGCGCCGTACACATTTTCATCTTTGCCCAAATCACCGTAAAAATACTCGACATCGAGCCCTTTCAGTGTCTCCAGGTTGGATGCTTTGCGCACGAGCACGCGGACATCGTAGCCTTTAGCCAGCAGATGTTTGGTGAGATAACTTCCTGTAAAACCGTTTGCCCCGGTCACCAATGCTTTCATTTATTTTCCTAAATATGTTTGCTGCCAAATTTGAAAAACCATGAGCGCCCAGAGACGGTGACTGTGGTTTTCTTTATTCCGCAGATGTTCATCAATTAATCTTTCAACCGTTTTCACATCAAAAAAATTATCACGACGAATTTTATCGGAGGCCAGCACGTCCAGCATGAGCGGTTTTAAGTCCGATTTCAGCCAGTTTTTTATTGGAATACTAAAGCCTTCTTTACCCCGGTTGGTAATTTTTTCCGGCAATAATTTTTGTAACGCATCCTTCACGAGAATTTTTGTACGGCCATTGTGCATTTTCATCACACCCGGCACACGTGCAGCGAATTCAACGACCCGATAATCGAGAAATGGCACCCGGGCTTCCAGGGAAACCGCCATACTCATACGATCGACCTTTACGAGAATATTATCACATAAATAGGTTTTTGTATCAACATAAAGCTGTCGGTTGAGGGGGTCCTTCGATTTCGCTTTGTTGAAATAATCCCGCATGAAATCAAATGCCGATGATCCATTCCGGGCCTGCAACAAATCAGGCGTGTAAAGCGCCTGCTTCTCATGTTCCGCAACAAAAGTCATCCAGCGGGTATGCTGCAATTCCAATGGCAGATTGCTGCCTTCGACAAAACGTTTTGATTTATTAATAAAACCTTTTTTCTTTTCGGTTGGCGGTAATAATCCAACGAGTGGACTGATCATTTTTTCACGTACAAACTGCGGTACCTTTTGCCGGTATTTCATGTCCATACGATTGGCAATATAGGTATCGTAGCCGCCAAAAAGTTCATCGCCGCCATCACCGGAAAGCGCGACGGTTACATGCTGCCTCGCCATTTTTGAGACAAGGTATGTGGGGAATATTGAAAAATCTCCAAGCGGTTCATCGAGATGGTGTATCAGTTTGTCTGTCAGGTCGAGAATATCCGGCTGGATGATAAATTCCTGGTGATCCGTCCCGAAATGTTTGGCAATTTCCCGGGCATATTCGAGCTCGTTATAAGACTGGTTTTCAAAACCGATTGAGAACGTCTTTACTTTCCGGTCTGCTACCTGGCTCATCAAAGCGACTATCGTACTGGAATCGATGCCACCGCTCAGGAATGCGCCAAGAGGCACATCAGCGATCATACGAATCTTCACCGCATCGCGCATGAGTTCGATAAATTCTTCCTCAAGCTCCGGCTGTGATTTTTCACTCTCGTTGTACTTCACTTCCCAATATTGCTGCACCTCGACTTTCCCATCTTTGGCTACAAGGATATGGCCCTGCGGCAGCTTTTTGACGCCTTTTAAAATACTATACGGCGCAGGGATGTATTCATAAGTAAGGAAAAGGTCCAAGGCTTTTTCATCCACTTCACGAGGAACTTCCGGTATTTCCAAAAGTGATTTCAACTCACTGCCAAAAACCAGCCGATCCCGGTCAGCGTAATAATAGAGCGGTTTGATACCGAGGCGATCCCGAGCCAAAAAGAGCTGTTTACGTCGATTATCCCAGATGGCGAATGCAAACATGCCATTGAGCTTTGTGGGGCACAGCGTGCCCCATTCTTCATAGGCATGAACGATAGTTTCTGTATCCGTTTTCGTGCGAAACTTATGCCCCTTCGCTTCGAGCTCTTTACGCAATTCCGGAAAATTATAAATCTCACCATTGAAGACGATCCAGATGGATTTGTCCTCATTGGGGATGGGCTGCTTGCCGGTAGAGAGATCGATAATGCTCAGACGGCGCATACCGAGGGCAACATTATCGTAGACAAAATAGCCGTCTTCATCTGGTCCGCGATGGATGATGACATCACACATACGGCGCAGATCACGCTCGTTTGCCTGGTTTCCATTTCCAAAATTGATGAATCCTGCAATTCCACACATATATTTTAACCGCGCTTTCTTTTCAACAGGGCTTCAAGATACTGATAGACTTCTTTTGTTTTTTTGATGTACGCCTCATAGCTGTATTCGCGTTCGGATAATTCTTGTGCATTCGTTACCACTTTTTGCACGAGGGATTTATCCTGTACAGCTTTCAAAATGCCGGCACCAAAATCGTCCGGAGTGATATCTGTGAGCAAGGCCACATCATCATTTAAAACCTGCGTGTGCGTTAGATGGCGTGTCGCAACCACCGGAATGCCCGATCGCAAATAAGAATAGATTTTTAAAGGCGTATTGTTGCCTTCAATTCTCGGGGAAACGAGAATATCGGCAATATCCATAAATGCCGGAATTTCTTCCGGCGGACGCTGACCTGTGAAAATGAAATGATCCGCTGTACCCGTCTCTTCTGCTAATTTCTTACTCGCTTCCACTTGCTCAGGCTTTCCACCAACGACAAGAAATTTGACATTATTCTCTTCAGCAACAACGCACTTGCTTGATTGGATAAGCAAATCCAATCCTTGATAAGCCTCAAATGTACCCGTGTATAGTATCAGCTTTTCACCATTGATATTCCAACGGCGTTTGAATTCCGGATCGGTTTTGTGCTCGCCAAAAACCGTGCTGTTATCCGCTACATTTTCAATGAGCTTGTTGAATTTGCCTGGGAATTTATTTGTGACATAATGCCACAATTCCGGGCAAATCGTAATAACGGCATTGGCACTCTCAATCGTCGCATTCTCGAGCTTATCAAAGACACGCAACAGCATTTGTGACTTGCTGTATTTGAAATTATTGAGCTGCTGTGGCAGACTGCTGTGCATATCGTAAAGATGCAGCAATTCGAACTTACGTGCCAGACGTATACCCATAAATCCGGCTTCCTCGTGGGTATGCAACAGATCATATTTATTCTGTTTTAATAAACGAACAGCTTTCGCATAAAGCGACATATCCAGAAATATCTTCGGCTTCGAAGGTCCGACTGCAATATTTTTAATGAATGGTACCTGATACGAACGAATGATATTTACATTTTCAATTTCAACATCCTGTCCGATGGGATAAGTGAGCAGATCAATTTCGTATCCCAGTTTTGAAAGCGTTTTGCACCGGTGCAAAACACTGAAAGGTGTACCGCGCGGCTGAAAAAAAGGCTGCGGTGCAATCATCAATGTTTTCATTTTCAAGTCCTTTTCACTACACGATCGTTCAGGGGATATCCCCTTAACGATCGTGTTTTATTCCTCAAAGTATCCTAACTTGCGCCGTACCCCGTGAGTACGACAAAAAATGTTCGAAACAATATTTTTAAATCCAGCCAGAGGGACCAGTTATCGATGTACTCTAAATCCATTTCCATCCAGCGCTCAAATTTTATATTGTTACGGCCACTCACCTGCCAAATACAGGTCAGACCTGGCTTTAGCGACAACCGGCGGCGTTGCCAAAGTTGATAAAGCTCAACTTCAACAGGCAACGGCGGACGGGGCCCAACAATACTCATGTCACCTTTGAGCACATTGAAAAGCTGGGGTAATTCATCCATACTGGTTTTGCGAATAATACGACCAATCGTGGTAATTCGGGGATCATGCTTTATTTTAAAAACA
Source organism: Deferribacteres bacterium (assembly GCA_020633655.1). Classification (GTDB taxonomy): domain Bacteria; phylum Zhuqueibacterota; class Zhuqueibacteria; order Zhuqueibacterales; family Geothermadaptataceae; genus Bioreactorimicrobium. Next base: position 44,203 of record JACKDF010000009.1, on the reverse strand, counting down.
GGGCCATCCATCTCGTTGGCACGCATCAATTCGCGCTTTTTCACTTCTGCACCAACTATCATCGACCGGAATTTATAAAGTGTAAATTGGCGGCCGTTTAAACCACTCCGATTCTGTTTAAACATAATCGGCCCTTTGGATGTCAGTTTTATAATTAAAGCAATGATGAGCATGATGGGCGATAAAACAGTGAGCAAGAATATTGAAAAAACAATATCAAATGTACGTTTTATAAAAAGTTCCCATTCCTGTGCGCTGAACGTTTCAAATTCCAGTAAAGGAAAGCCGCTAAAATCCGTCTGCCGGACTTTCGCTATGCGCAAATTATATAAATCCATAGAAATACTGGTTGATATCCCCTCACGCTCGCACGCCAAAATTGCCTCGTCAATCCTGTTGAGCCACAACCTCGGAACCACGAAAATGACGCGATCGATTACTTTGCGATGCAGAATAAAAGGAATATCCTGAATACGGCCGAGGACACGATAACCTTCGATTTCTTTACCGAACATACCGTGATCATCATCCACTAAACCGACGATGCGCAATCCCCAATTGGAATGTTTGTTTACCGACCGGATGAATTGCCGCGCGCGTTTCCCGGTTCCAACCAATAAAATGTTAATTTCATTGTAGCCCTTTTCGTGCAGGAGCGACAATAAATTGTACATGAACATTTTACCGATGATCAACATGACGATTGTGATCGCTGTGTAGGTTCCAACAAATAGACGGCTCGTCAGTGTCATTTTAAAAAGAAAGATAACCGCGCCGAGAATAAAAGTTGTTATGAAAGCCGTTTTTACTACAGCGAATGCTTGTGATGGTATGGATTTCGTGCGAATATCGTGGTAGGCGCCCATGGATCCAAGAACGATAATCCAGGCTGGGATATAGCTCACCCAGAGCAGGATATTTTTTTCAGCAAAAAATAAAAATCCACTTAGATCCGCAGAAATTGCGAAGGCCATATCCCCTTTTCCGAAAAATTCACGCAAGTAAAAACTGACGAAATAGGAGAGAAAAAACGAAAATAATATGATCGTTGTATCGAAAAATTTAATCAAGCTTCGAAGAAAGGCTTCCTTCTCTCGAACCATTGTAATTCCTTAATTCATTAACTGCCTTTGATCGGCATATCCTTGTTGCACAAAATCTATAGTTAATGATGGTGTTTCTTGTACCATTTTACAAACTCAGGAATGCCATCCCTGATATCGACTTTGGGGGCATACCCGATTTCAGCTTGTGCTTTTGAGATGTCAGCATAGGTGCACTCAACATCGCCCGGTTGCATCGGCAAACGGTCGATAATGGCCTTTTTCCCATAACTCTCTTCAATAAGAGAAATTAACTCATGCAATTGAATCGTTCGGGATTCACCGAGATTGTAAATATGATATCCGTCACAATGCTGTACACTCTTTTCGATACCGTCTATGATATCCGTAATATAAGTGTAATCCCGTCGAGTCGTACCATCACCATATACCGGAATTGGTTCTCCGTTGGCGATTAATTTTGTAAATTTATGTATCGCCATATCCGGCCTTTGACGTGGGCCGTAAACTGTAAAAAAACGCAAACAGGTAACGTTCATATTGTAGAGATGATGATAGGTGTAACCAATCAACTCACATGCTTTTTTGGTGGCAGCGTACGGGGAAATTGGGTTGTCAACGGGATCGTCCTCAGAGAAGGGCACTTTTTTATTATTGCCATAAACGGAAGAGGAAGAAGCCATAACGAATTTCGGCGTGCCTGATTGCTGAGCTCTCTGGAGCAACTCCATCGTTCCCTGGATATTGACACGCTCGTAGAGCAGCGGTTGCGACAAAGATGGACGAACACCGGCACGGGCAGCAAGATGCACGATCACATCAAAATCATTTTTTTCAAATAACTTATCCAAAAGTGAAGTGTCTAATATATCGCCATCAATAAGCTCGACTTGTGGATTGTCTTTAAATGCTGCACAATTTTGCCGCTTAATTTCCGGGTTATAATAATCGTTAAAATTATCAATCGCGATAACCGTATGACCATTCCTAAGCACGTTTTCACAAAAATGTGATCCAATAAATCCAGCTCCGCCTGTCAGTAAATACTTCATCCTGTTGCGCTCTCAAATTTTAATAATGGTAATAACTGTATCCTTCATGTGCATATTCTTCGCCTGCTCCATTTAGAATAACGCCTATGATTTTCGCCGGAACATGCTGGTAGAGCTCCATTTTTTGCTTGGCTACATCGCGATGGGTTCTACCCGCTCTTACTACGAGAACATTCGCGTCTACTTGCGTTCCGATAACAACGGCATCCGTAGCAGCGTTCAAAGGTGGTGTATCAAAAATAATCAAATCGAATCGACGCCGAACTTCATCCAGGAATCGTTTCATCTGGTGCGATCCTAGCAACTCAGAGGGATTTGGAATCAATGCACCACAGCTAACGATAGATAAATTAGGTATATGTGTCTCCTGAATAATTTCAGGGATAGGCAAATTATTCGTCAAATAGGTACTAAAACCCGGCTCTTTTGTGAGGCCGAATGTATTGTGTAAAACACCTCGACGCAAATCCGTATCAACCAACAAAGTATTGCTCTTATGCTGCGCCATAGTAATCGCCAGATTTGCAGCGGTGAAAGATTTTCCATCACCCGGAGCAAAACTGGTTATAACCAGGGTTTGTACCCTGCCTGTGACCTTCGAAAACATAATGCTGGTTCGCAATGAGCGATAGGCCTCACCAATAGGTGTCGGAGAATAATTGTGGGTTACTAATTGATTATCTACCAAACGCGCCTTTTCGCTATCCTGAAATTCATTCAAATCATCAAAATCGATATCAGGAATCGTGCCCAGAACATTGACTTTCAGGTTGGTTTTAATGTCAACCACGGTTTTGAGGGATTTATCAAGAAATTCGATCCCGATTACGACAAAAACGCCAAGCAGGAACGCACCAACCACACCGCCTGCTGCCTTGGTTTTCTTGTTGCTGTTGATTGGGAAATCCGGTGGAATTGCCTGATCGATAACTGTAATTTTCGTGCTTTCCGTCGCGGAATTAAGGGCAAATTTATCATAACTGTTCTTTTGTGATTCCCATATTGCGCGGGCATTTCTTTCATTTTCCTCAAGCCGTGTATATTCAGCCAACTTTGCTGGATGTTTTTTAAGCTGCAAATTGGTTGCACTGATTTTTTCGTTCAGGTCACGCAGCTCTCTCTTATTTTCACCAAATTTAGCTTCAACGACCTCATCAATTTCCTTAAAAACTGCAATAATATCTGAGGCTAATTCAATGCTATTTTTATTAATTGCAGAGGTTCGTCGGACTTGTTCATCATATTTTTCTTCATAGCGCGTAAATTTCCCCAAAGCCAGCTTGGCGTTAACATCATTCTCAAAAATTGGCAACTCAAGAATCTGGTGGTAAATATCACGCAAACTGTTGTTTAAATCCGTCGGATCCAGTTTTTCACCACCGTTGATTGTTCTGATTTTTTTTGCCAGCTGATTCAACGCATCGTTATTATCGTGAAGTACTTCATAAGCAGAATTGTATTTTTCAAGTTCGATGCTGAGTTTTTTCGATTCGTCTTCCAGATCCATGCCGTGCAGTGCACGATAATGACTCAACTCATCCTGTGCAGTGCGCATTTTTTGTTCAGCGCTATCAAGACGTTCCCGTAAAAGTTGTCCGTAATTGCTCTCCATCCCCTTTGACACATCAATGCTCTCGCGAATATAAATCTGCGTCAGTCGGTTTGTCATTTCGGCAACTAAGAAGGGATCGTGATCCTGCAATACGACTTCCATTATACCACCGGAACGGCCAAAATAGACATTTACTCGATTTTGAAAGGAAGTAACCGTTGAACGAAAACTGTTTATCCTGAAGAAAACTTCCTCTGGAAATTGTTCTAATTCATCCGCCAGTTTAAAATAAAGTCCGTTGACGGCAATCAAGGAATCTTTTGCATCATCCACAAAGCCGGTGTATAGTTTTTCTTCGGGAAGATTGGATTCTTCCGAGGGCACTTTGTAAAGCGTTATGGTACCATCGCCGGGAAAACGCATTACATATCGCCCTGTTATGGGTGAGCCCGACGTCGAGAAATCAGAAAAAATGTGATGACGGATGGGATGCTGGTTTTCGATATACGGTTCCACTTCCAGAACCAATCCCATTTCTTTGACAATTTCCTCGGCAAAGGAACGGCTGGTGAACTGCTGTTCCTTGTACTGCAACAATTGGCGGTCTGCTTGTCCATCAAACTCCTGGAATTGAATGGTGGAAGATGCCTGATAAATTGGTTTTTCCGCCTTTACAAACAATATCCACGGAATGGACACGACAACTGTGATTATACTCCAAAGCCACCATTTTTTTAAAATAGCCCGCCAGAATCGCTGGATATCTATCGAGCCTTCGCTTTGGTTTTCCTCACCTTCGAAATAAAAATCATCCATCTAATTTTACCTGTAATAAAAGCTTACGATGAAATTTAAAATCACTTTCTTTGAAGTTGAATAGTCAAATTGATAATTGATATTATAAATGATCCCAAGCTCAATAGAACACGCCAATCAAATTTTTTGTGATTTAATACCGTGACTTGATCACCTGATTGCACTCCAAGCTCCTCTAGCGTGTATGCATCTTCCGCTTTTTTCAGAAGATTTTCACCAACTATTTCACCTGATCTTGAGATGAAAATCTTTTCCAGATCTGCATCGGCCTGTGGTCCTTCAGCCTGAGAAATCAATTCCCACAAGCTGCTTTGTGGTTCAACTAAATACATTCCCGGTTTCTGTACAGCACCTAAAAGTGCTACACGAATGAGAGGCTTGGTAATAAAGTGCAAACCCGAGGCGTAAACGCTGTATCTTTCCTGCAAGTAATTAGCCAGTTCGGTTTTTGTGCGACCGGAAATATGCACTTGCCCGATAAGTGGCAACAACATCTGGCCATTGCTATCGATTATATAATCATTTGATATATCAAGTTTTTCAAGATTAGCGCTTTCAGATCCAGGTTCCTGCCAAACAATTATGCGGACCCCATCACCACTATGAAAATCATTGGTTTCAGGTAGCTGAGCTTGCAAGCCATTGATCTGTAGTGTAAGAAGTATGAGCAGAGTTACAAGAGGGAGACGTAGTGATCGGTCCTTAATCATGATTCTATCCTGGTTTTTTGTCGCTATTTTTAATTAATATCGGTAATTCATCCAAAGGGAGTAGAAAATCAGAGGTATTTTTTTTCTGCATGCCCGATTCATCGGGAGCGGTAAAAGCGATACCGTTTTTCCTTAGTATCCAGACTTAATTTTTTTAATAATTTATATATCTTAATCAAGCCGACCCGTGTGTTGCCATATTCCGGTGTGCGTAAATCTTTCATGATCCGCCATGCATCACGTGTTGGATCTTCGATAATTAAAGCACGCACCTTCTCGCTCAGAGGGAGCATTTGGGGATCAGCCTTGGGTTTGACATATCCGCTTCGACCTTTGATGCGCGGGGGAATTTTCGGACGTTCAACAACCGGAGGTTTAACGACGGCATGCGCAACAGCCTGGTCACCTGCACTCTCCCTGTACGAGCGTGAGATACTTTTTGTGATATCAAGGCCAATCGATAAATCAAAATCATTAATAGATTCTTCAATAGTATCATAACACTCGAGTATACGGTTGAACTCCAGCATCTCAAAAACGTCATACACTTCAGGCAGCATTTGCACAATTTTCAGATCACCACCCTTTTCACGAATATTTTTTATTTCACTCACGAAAACACCCCACCCAGCAGAACTAACATAATTTACTGTTCCCATGTCGACGATGAGATGAAAAAAGCCATCTTGCAATATTTTTGTCATCTCATTATGCATTGTCCCGCATGTCTGGGTGTCGAGGTAGCCGCGCACCTTCAATAATGCGATATCACGTCGGGCACCAACCCGACTTACAGAAATGTTAATTCCTTCCATACTTTCCTGATTTCACTTTGGATTTTGTTGTTGATTCATTGCGATCTACAAATGTAGTGCCAAAGAGCATAAGTTGCGGTTTTTAAAAAACCTTCTCTCACCACCATAAATCATTACCTTTTAAGTACGTCAAGTTCACAAAAACATTCAATTACTATTGTGATACTGAGAAACATTGTTCGTTCCTGAAACATCTTGAAACAGATAATATAAAAAAAACGCACAGCCACTTCATTTAGAAACAGCCGTGCGTTCTATTTTAAAACGTTCTAAAATTTCTATCAGAAATTTTTCAAACAGCTTTATCTTTCGCATCCTTAAATACTGAAGAGATGCGTTATCCATCCTCACAAAGAATTGAAAAGATTTGTATACTGCTCGCCGCTTTTCATAAGAGAAAAATCAATTTTCATGGCTTCCTGGATACTCTTCTGCCACTTATCATGATCTTTATACTCCTTGAGGAGTGCATCTAAAGTAGCTTGTAGTGTTTTCATTTCACCACTATTATACTTACCCCACAAAGGTAAATTATCCAGTATTTTTCGGGTCTCTGGTTTAAAGCCCTCAATTAAATCTTCCGGAATAACACCAATTGCGCCATATTTCAAATTTTGTAAAAAACGACTTTCTATGGTACCGCTTTCCTGATTAAGCAATAGACATAAATCTGCGCCAGCCACGATTTGGTGTTTTACTTTAATGGATGGATCAATTTTTAAACGGACTTGTTTATCCACTTCTTTATTCATCGAATCCAATATCCGCACCGAGGAATCACCGACGATGATCACTTGCAGGTTGAGTTTTTTAAATATTTCGAGGAGATCGGTAAGTTTATCTGCCTGCTCTTCATCGTCTACGACCATCATGGCAAGAGGTGTGTCCTCGTCATATTCGAGATTAAAATCTTCGCAGACAATTTTTTTATTTTCAGTTTTAAGGTGAATTTTTTCAGGTGAAAATTTTTCTGCAATTTTTTCGTCACCTTCCGGATTCCAGTCCTGATAATCGATACCGTGTGAAATGAATTGTTCAAAAGAATCCAGGTCATCAAGACCATTTTTTTGTTTTGAATAAATTATTGCATTGCAGGCAAATTTTGCGATGTTATAAACACCAACTTTGTCGCTCGTAACCTTGTACTCATCTTTTTTTACAGCCGGCAATCCGGCATTGAGAATTTTCTCCAAGTCTAACTCAACATTACGGCATTCACCATGGTCGCAGAATATAATCCGGGCATTTTTAAAGAATTCATCCTGGTTCAATTCATGACGCAGGATGAGTGGAAAAAATATCGAAGGCCAATTATTGCAAATGATGATATCAGGACGCCAGTGAAGATTCCTTATTGTCTGAACGCAACCATAATTGAAAAGAACAAATCTATCGATGTTATCTTCATAGGTCAAATTTGTACTTGCATCGGCGTAGATACCATCTCGCTCAGAAAACTGTGGATGATCTAAAAAATAGACTTGAACCTTTGAGTCTGGAAGGAATGCCGATTTCGCGTTTACGCTATATGATTTATCAGCAAAGTTGATACTCATATCTCTCAGCCGGATTACATCCCGCAGGATGTATTTTCGTTCGTTAACGACCCCATATTTGGGCATCATCACCCTAATATCATGGCCAAGATTTTTTAAAATTTTGGGTAGACTTCCTGAAATATTTGCATTAGCACTCGAATTAATAAATGGTGCGATTTCCGGTGTAATATAAAATATTCGATACTTACCCTTCATCGGGAGAATAACCTTTTTTTGTTATGTTTAAGAAAGCAATATAGATTAAACTCTTATAACTCATTACTCTATATTGCTTCATAAGTTCGTATGTAAAATCAAAAACTCACTTTGCGTAAATGTGCACAAGCAGTCTCTGGCGGAGTTGGATTAATATAAAAACCAGAACCCCATTCAAAACCAGCAACCTTTGTTAGTTTTGGAATTATCTCGATATGCCAGTGATACTCTTCCATATCTCCGTTCTGAATTGGAGCTGAGTGAATAATGAAATTGTAAGGCGGAGCATCAAGGGCTTTACTCAATCGAGAAAGTATATCCTTCATCAATCCCGCCAGTTCCCTGTATTTTTGCCGGTCGAGATTTTCAAAATGTGAACTGTGTGATCGGGGTAAAATCCACACTTCGTACGGGAAACGTGCTGCAAAAGGCGTAATAGAAATATAATTTTCTGTCAATGCAACAACGCGTTCATCTGATTCATTTTCCTGACGAATGATATCACAAAAAATACAGCGCTCTTTAATATCAAAATGCCGTTTTGCACCCGCAAGTTCTTCCAGCACATTTTTAGGTACAATAGGTGTCGCAATGAGCTGAGAGTGAGAATGTTCCAGTGACGCACCAGCTGCACGACCCTGGTTTTTAAAAATGAGAATATATTTAAATCTGGAATCTTTTTTCAAATCAAGAATACGACTTTGGTAAGCCAAGAGAATCATCTCGATCTGATCAATTGTGTAGTCATTAAATTCGCGGTAGTGATCCGGTGATTCAATAATAACTTCATGTGCGCCGATCCCATTCATCAGGTCATAAACACCTTTTCCGCGTCTTTTGAGTTCGCCTTCGATTTGGAGAGCTGGGAACTTATTCGAAACAACCCGCAAATCCCAACCAGACGAATTTGGTTCGGTACTTTTTTGTCTAAATGAAAATATTTCAGGTGGTGTTTTATCTTCATTCCCCGGACAAAAAGGACAAAATCCACCAGATTTATCATTTTTCTCACCAGACCAATCAGAAGGACGCTGTCCGCGTTCTGTAGAAATAATGACCCATCGTCCAATAATTGGGTCTTTGCGTAATTCAGGCATAATTCGTATTCAGTTTGAAAAATTATAGAAGCAAATCTTGCAAGAAAATCTTTATTTATTCAGGTACATTCGTGCCTGGTCGACATATTCACTTTTGGGATAGTTTGCAACCAATTGCTCAAATTGCGAGCGTGCTAACTCAGAATTTCCGATTCTTAAATAGGACAACCCAAGTTTTAGAATGGCAGCATCGATTTTATTGCTTCGTGGATAAGAATATACTTTCTCGAACTCTGCTATAGCCTGTGTATAATTCCCCAGCCCGTAGTAAGATTCACCAATCCAATACTGACAATTATCCGATAACGAATGATTGGAATTTTCTGCCAACAAAGCAGAAAACTGCTCAATAGCTTCCCGATAGTGCCTGTTTTCATATGTTTGAAGAGCCGTTTTGTAACGGGCACGGTAGGAAGTACCATAAGTGCTCGTACCGGAGGAGAGTGTTGTTGAAGATGTACTAAGGTCTGGCGAATCCTGCAATTGTTGTAATCTTGCTTCTTTTTGAACGAGATCATTCTGCAATTCAGATATGGTCTTATCCTTTTGTGCCAGTTTGGACTCAAGAGCATGCATTTGATTTCTGAGCGTTTCCACAGATGCATCATCTTTTGTTTCGCTGGTTCCTGCGGGGGATTCTGAAGGTGCTGCATTCGCACTTGTATCATCAATTCCCAATAGGCGCAATACTTCAGCTTCTTCTGGATTTTGTGTTGAATCTGTCTTTTGATGTTCGCCTTCTACACCTAATAATTCATCGATATTGACGTCTTTGTTACCATCTGTTGCAAGATTATTCTTTTTACTGCCACCACATGCGGTCAACACCAGGAACAACATCACACAACTTATTGTGATTAACGCGGTGGACTTACTGCGAAATGTTTTTGTTAAATGCATCATGCGAGTCCTCCTAATGCAATTTATTAATAAACTCATTAACGACTTTTCCTGAATTTGGCAAATTCCACACCCGCAAGTCGTTGAAGTTAAACAAAGTTCAAAGTAACCGGTAAGTTATTTCTTAGGTTAGAAACGATTTTTTCTATGACAACTAAAGCTTAACTAATGTTAAATTTAAATTTAACAGAAATCACCCAAAAATGCAAGATGTATTTAAGTATTAGTAAATCTTCATCCAAAGCTGACGATATCTCATATTCACTTAAATTTTTGAACCGATTCAATAGTCGACACTTGTCGGTAACAACTAATCGTGCTGTTTTATGCCTGATTATAAATACTGAAAACGACGTCTACCAGCATTGAGAATGAGCCCGACTAACAAAGTGCTCGTTAACAACGACGACCCTCCATAACTCAAAAAAGGTAATGGTAGTCCCGTAACAGGCATGATGCCAACCGTCATCCCTGTATTTACAATAACGTGAAATGCAATAATTGTTGAAGCCCCGATAACAACAAGACTGGCAAAAACATTTTTTGAACTTTGTGCGATGTTCAATGCGCGCCAGAGTAACAGGAAAAAAAGCACTAAAACTATTAAAACTCCTAAAAAACCGAATTCTTCGCCCAAAACAGAGAATATAAAATCAGTGTGTTGTTCAGGAAGAAAACGCAGTTGAGTTTGTGTACCCTCCATCCATCCTTTACCCCACATGCCACCTGAACCAATGGCAACTTTCGATTGCAAAACTTGATAACCAAGTCCACGTGGATCCTGCTCCAGTCCGATGAATGTAAGAATGCGGCTTTTTTGGTAATTGTGTAATTGGTTCCATAATATAGGCGTAACGATACCCACACCAATGTTTAAAATAAAATTTGGAATTATGACTTTCGGGCCCCGACCTGAAACGACCATTACACCAATTATGAACACCATTGCAATAAAAAAACTAAAGAATGTAAACGCAGAAGCCAATGTAATGATGGGAGCGATCAGTAGGAAAACCGTAAACAAGGAAAGACCTGCCCAAAAAAGGATAGGCAATACCATGGCAACAAACACCAGAGCAGTACCCAAATCCGGTTGTTTCATGATTAACAAAGTAGGGAGACCAACAATAGCAAAAGCGACGGCAATATCTCGAAAACTCTTAAAGTTTCGTTTTGAATCTGCAGCATATTTTGCCAGAAAAAGCAATGTTGCGATTTTTGCAATCTCAGCAGGCTGGAAACGGAAAGGCCCAAATGCAAACCACCGTTTTACTCCAGCACCGCTCCCCCAGAAAAGCACTGCAATTAATAAAAGAATTGAGAAAATATAAGCAGGGAATGCCATTTCATGGTAAACCTTGAATGGAAGCATCGTTACCAATGCCAGAAGTAGCCAACCAATTAAAATCCAAACCGCCTGTTTGGAAAAATTTTGATTGATATCCAGATTTTCACCGTGAGTTGCGCTATAGATAATCAATAAACCGATCACTAAAAGTCCAGAAAATGCGATGAGCAGTACAATATCTGCTTTTTTTAAATCATCTTTATCCCAGAGCATAAAAAATCCTTAAATTTTATCCTCGCGGAGCAGGTAAGTTAACATGGCACGGGCAATCGGGGCAGCAACGGCTCCTCCCCCTCCTCCATTTTCAACAAAAAAGCAAAAGGCAACTTTAGGATTTTTATACGGTGCAAATCCTATGAACCAGGCATGATCTTCACCATGCGGATTCTGGGCGGTCCCTGTTTTTCCCGCGACACGAATTTTTCCGGGATTCGCTCGTTTCGCTGTTCCGTTAACTCCATAAACAACGTCATACATCCCCTGGTGAATTAAATCCCAAACATCCTCACGAATCCCCTGAACTATCAAGGGTTGATGCTCGAAAAATTCCTGATCATCATCGGTTGCGGGATTTTTAATTATTCGATTCACATGGGGACGGTAGCCGTAGCCTCTGTTTGCAACAAGCAGGGCAAAACTCGCCATTTGCAAGGGAGTAACCAGCAACTCACCCTGCCCAACCGTTAGATTGAGTAGCAATCCTGTGCTCCATTTTCCAGCCCCATAGCGTCTGTCAAAATATGTTTTATCAGGGACTGAACCACTAAATTCATGAGTTAAATCGATACCTGTCTTTTCGCCAAAATGAAACATACGAGAATATTTCGACCAATTTTCAAGACCGACTTTTTGAATCATTCGATAAAAATAGACATTGCACGATTGCTCAATCGCCTGGCGCAAATTGACGCTGCCGTGGCCACCAGCTTTCCAGCATTTAAAGGTTCTTCTCCCTAGACGATAATACCCGGGACAAAAGACCTTTTCTTCCGGATTAATCAAATTTTCCTGTAGACCCGCAATTGCTGTAATTATTTTATAGGTTGATCCTGGATTCGTTCCGCTTTGCACCATACGATCAAAAAGAGGTTTTGCCGGATCGTTCGTCAGTTCTTTCCAGGTTTTCAGGGTGATAGGTTTGGCAAACAATTCCGGATCATAGCCTGGTTTGGAAACAAGAGCAATCACCTCGCCGTTCTGGCAATTGAGGATCGCTGCGCCACCGCGTAGCGTATCCATCTTTTGTTCGAGCAGGCGTTGTAAACCTGCATCGATTGACAATTGCAATTCTAATCCTGGAACAGGCGGTTGCGATTTTAATTCTTCAATCACACTCACTTCGCGGCCCAGTGCATCGACTTCAACGAATTGATACCCTTTTTTTCCCTGCAAGATTTTTTCGTAAATCTTTTCAATTCCAGCTTTCCCAATTATGTCCCCGCGATCATAATCAGCATATTCCTCCGATTGCAGGCCTTTCTCATCAATTTCACCCAAATAGCCAAATAAATGTGGTGCCCGCACTCCCGATGGATAGAATCTTCGAGGTTCGACACCATACACGATACCAGGAAGATCGAGTTTATTTTCTTCGAGTCGAGCCAAGGCTTCGAAGTCCACATACTGGCAGATCTTTACCTTTTGAAACGGACCACGTCTATCTCGTTTATATTTCATATGAAATTCTTCTGCTGGGATATCCAGCAAATCACCTAAAAAAGCAAATACGGAATCGGGGGAAGACAATTCATTTGGTATAGCATAAACTGAATAGGCGGGAACATTATCGATCAGGATTTCCTCAAATCGATCGCGAACAACTCCACGTGGGGGTTCCAAAGTTATGGGTCTTATACGATTGCGTTCACTTTGGCGATAATAGATATCCTGCTGAATTAGTTGCACATAGGCATAACGAACCAGCAGCACGATGAAGATAACAATATAAAATAAACGAAAGATGATAACGCGATTTTTTTGTGAAAAACCAGGGTTCATCTTTTCGTACCAAGAAGTCCATGAGGAATAAGAAAATGTGCAATCCCAGCAAAGAGGAGAGTGTAGAAAACTGCAGGAAAAACCGAATTCAACAATAAATCAAAAATGTTCATTCCGGCTTTTAACTCAAACAGGAAATAATAGATAAAATTATAAACAAGAATGATTATCGAGAAGAGAACCAATTTGCTTTGTGTGCCGAGTTTTACTTGTATGTGTTTATAATTACCAGCCATAAATGCAGCAATCACCAACCCCAACATACTTGCACCTAGAAAGGATGTTGTAAATGTATCCTTCACAAAACCTACGACGCATGCGGTGATCATTGCCGGAATTCCTCCTTCGCGCATTCCCAAAACGATGATCCCCAGTAAAAGGATATCAGGTCGTGTATTTCCGGGGAAAAAAGCAAGTAAGGAAATTTGGGCAACAAGCAGACAAACGAATATCACAAAGTAAATGAAATATTTCATTAGGGTTTATTTCTTAAAACTGTTGGAAAATCATGTAAATCAGTTCAGTGCTTTATTTGGTAAAGTAGCAACGCTATCCCTTTTTATTACAAAAACATCCTCAATTCTTGTAACATCAACAAAGGGTTCGACAACTATTTTTTTAAACAAACTAGGTGAATCCGTTTTTATTTCAACTACCTTCGCCGCTTGAATTTCCGCGGGGAAAACGTAACTGTAACCCGATGTCACAACAAGATCGCCAATTCGAACATCTGCATTTTTTGGAACTTGTGTTACTATGCTGGTCTTACTGTCCTGCTGTTGCAAAATTCCGTTTACACGGCTTCTCTGAATTTTGCACGCAACTCGAAAATTATAGTCGGTATAAAGCTGAACCAGGGAGGTCGATTCCCCCGTATGCAAAATTTTCCCAACGATGCCCATTGGAAGAATAACAGCATCACCTTTTTGAACTCCCTCACGCTCACCAACATCGACAATGACAGAACGTACTGCCGGATCCTGATCACGGGCAATAACCGTTGCAACCACTAATGAATAAGGACTCGCCTCTTTGAATTTGAGCATTGTACGAAGGCGGTGATTTTCCAAAGCCGCTTTTCGCAGTTGACTGTTTTCCAAAAGCAGATCACTGGTTCGATGGCGCAATCGAGTTAGTTCATTGCGCATTTCCGCCATAGAGCGATACTTTGAAATGATTTGCAGTGTATGAGCCCAGCTGTCAACAACAGCTGCGCGTAAATTGTTGATCTGAGGATTATCGTTTAAAAAAATAAGGCTAAGCGAGAGGACGATACATATCAGGAATGTGAAATATTCTCTTCTCGTGATAGAAATAAATTGGATATCAACAACTTTAAATTCTTTAGGCATTGCTTGTTTTTCACCGAATGCATAATTCTGATATCAATATCTTCTCACCTTGCTGAGTACTTTCTGATAGTGTGAAAGATCGTCAAGAACACGGCCTGTACCACGCACCACGCATGTGAGCGGGTCTTCTGCGACGATGATCGGCAAACTCGTTTCCTCACGAAGGCGCTCATCAAGCCCTTTCAACAAGGCTCCACCACCAGAAAGCACAATTCCTCTGTCAAGGATGTCCGAAGATAATTCCGGAGGAGTACGCTCAAGGCACAATTTTGTCGCGTCGACGATAGCATTGACCGCTTCGGCTAGTGCTTCCTGCACTTCTTTTTGAGAAATTTCCACCGTCTTCGGAATTCCTGCCACCAGATCACGTCCGCGTACATTCATTGTGGCGTCTTCATTGTAGGGTGCTGCAGAGCCAAGGGTACATTTGATATTTTCTGCGGTATTTTCACCGACCAGTAAATTGTAATTGCGTTTGAAATGCTGGATAATAGAGTCGTTCATCTCATCGCCACCAATACGAATAGAGATGTCTGTAACTATACCGGACAGCGAAATAACCGCAATCTCTGTGGTACCGCCACCGATATCAATTACCATACTTCCGACAGGATCTTCGATAGGAAGCCCAACACCAATCGCTGCAGCCATGGGCTCGTCAAGCAAATGCACTTCACGCGCTCCCGCATGCTCGCAGGAATCGCGCACAGCACGTTTCTCTACATCCGTTATTCCGGAGGGAATACATACGGCAACACGGGGTCGGCGCAGATGGGTATTGCCAACTTTTTTAATAAAATGGCGAATCATTGCTTCTGCTAATTCAAAATCCGCAATAACGCCATCTTTTAAAGGTCTTACTGTTGTAATTTCACCAGGGGTACGGCCTTGCATTTCCTTTGCTTCCGTACCGTAGGCGACGATTTCCTGATCCAGTTTGCGCACCGCAACAATACTGGGTTCTCGTATAATGATTCCACGCCCGCGAACGTACACTAATGTATTTGCAGTTCCCAGGTCAATCGCGATATCATTTGCAATTAGATTTTGGAACGAGAATGCCATTCTTCCTCTCAAAAGTTAAAGTTAATGCCTGAAATGCCGTGTTTTCGTAAAAACCATTGCCATTCCAAATTTATTGGCAGCAGCGATTACCTCTTCATCGCGTATTGAACCACCGGGCTGTATAACCGAAACAGCGCCTGCCTTAGCTGCTGCTTCGACTCCGTCAGCGAAGGGAAAAAAGGCATCTGATGCAACAGCGCTGCCTTTTAAGTCCAAACCTGCAATACCTGCTTTTTCAACCGCAATACGTGAGGAATCAACCCTGGACATTTGCCCTGCACCGATGCCAATTGTCTGTTGATCTTTAACATATATCACAGCATTAGATTTGACCCAACGCACGATATTCCAACCAAAAATCAGGTTTTTCCACTCATTTTGATCAGGCTTTCTAACGGAAACAACTTCAAATTTTGTACTGTCATCTAAATTCAGATCTTTATCTTGTACTAAAATACCACCATCGATACACCGGGTTTCGAATACTTTTTGTGGATCACCGTGGAAATTTTCCATTTCGAGCAAACGCAGATTTTTCTTTTCTGCGAAAATTTCCAGTGCACCCTTGCTATACCCCGGTGCGATTATTACTTCTGTAAAAATTTTACTTATCTCTCCTGCAGTATCGGCATCTACTTCACGGTTCAAGCTTACAATACCGCCGAAAGCGGAAACATTATCAGTTGCCAATGCACGCCGATATGCATTTACCAAAGTACTATCACTGGCAACTCCACAAGGATTCGCATGCTTAATTACTGCAACGGTTGGGTCGTCAAAGGAGCGTGTAATGAGCCAGGCAGCATCACCATCCATGTAATTATTGTAGGAAAGGGCTTTCCCTTGAATTTGAGTTGCGGTCAATAATCCCGTTTTGCAACCTGCACTACTTTCATAGACTGCTGCTCTCTGATGTGGATTTTCACCATAACGCAGCACATCTTTCTTTTTATACGGCTGAATGTAGAATTCTGCGAAATCGTCCTGTCCATTAATAGTTTCGGATAAATAATTAAAAATCTGTGCGTCATAATTTGCTGTTACTCCAAAAGCAGCAACGCCAAGCTTCTTTTTCGTCGCTAACGATAACACAAACTTATTACTTTTTAATTCGGCAAGCACCTCGGCATATTGAACTGGTGAAGTAATTATTGCAACATCCTGGTGATTCTTTGCAGCTGCACGAATAAGTGTAACGCCACCGATATCAATATTTTCCAGTGCTTTATCAAGAGTTACACCGGTTTGGCTGACGGTTTCCGCAAAACGGTATAAGTTAACAATAATGAAATCGAATAATGGAATTTCATGAAGTTCGGCTTCCTGCAAATGTTCTTTTTTATTGCGTTTCGCCAAAATTCCACCAAAAACCTTCGGGTGCAATGTCTTAACACGACCATTCATAATTTCAGGAAATTCTGTCAAATCGGAAATATTGGTTACCGGCACATTATTCTCTTGCAGCAATTTTGCTGTGCCACCCGTGGAATAAATGACTACACCTGCTTCAGCGAGTGCTTGTGCAAATTCAACCACACCGGTTTTGTCCGTAACACTGATTAATGCATTTCTTTTTTTGTCCATTTACTTACCCGATGTAAATTTTTCGACCATTAATAATTACCTTATCTTCTGCAAATGCTGCAACTGCTTGTGGTAATATTTCATGTTCAATTTTTAGAACACGCTGTGCTAAAATCTCCGGTGTATCATCGACGAAGACCTGTACACTTTTTTGTATTATCGGCGGCCCGGTATCGTACCCGCTGTTAACAAGGTGCACGGTTGCACCGGAAATTTTGCATCCATAGTCAAGTACTGCCTGGTGGACATGCCTGCCATACATGCCCTTCCCTCCAAATGACGGCAACAATGCAGGGTGAATGTTAATTATTTTTCCGGAAAAATCACTTATGAACGCTGCCGGAATTTTTTTCAGGAAGCCAGCGAGCACAACGAGTTGCACATTGTAGTCCGTAGTTTTTTCCAGCAGATAGTTCGCAAATTTTTGTTCCGACATAAATACGTCTGCCGTGGGAGTAAAATGGGGAATTTCATTTTCCGTCGCATATTTTAGTCCACCAGCTTTTTCAGTACTACTGAGGACAAATACAATTTCACCATCAAAAAGACCATTTTGGATTGCTTTATGGATCGCTATAAAATTCGAACCACCACCCGAGATCAATACCGCAATTGCATATTTCGGTTTTGGCATGGGTATCAACTCACTGCGGATTCAATAATTTCGATAGTGCCGGTACTGGTAACCATTTTTGCCATAACACCCAATGGCATTGTGTGTTTTAATGGAATATGGCCATAATCAAACTTATTGAATACAGGTTTACCGAATTCTGAAAAATAGTCTTCAAGCATCAAATTCAACAAACCGTGCGATCCGTCTTCGGTCTCCGATTCTTCAAAACGTCCACAGATAATACCATTGGTCTTTTGGAAAATACCGGCATTTCGCATCTGTGCCAAATAACGATCAATTCGCATTGGAATTTCGCCGACATCCTCAATAAAAAGCAGCGAGTTTGAAAAATCAGGCAAAAAATCTGAACCGAAGAGGCAATTCACCAAAGCAAGACACCCCCCCAAAAGGCGCCCCTGGGCCTGCCCGTCACACAAAACTTCGTAAGCACCCTGCTTCAATGGCGGCAATGCACCAGCAGCAACAGGTTCACTTATTATGCGCCAGAAACTTGATTCCATCATTTGATTCACATCATCTGCAGCAAATTCCACGGCGAGCATCGGACCGGAAAAAGTAACCAAACCTGCTTTTTTGAAAATTGCTAACTGCAACGCAGTTAAATCACTGTAACCAATAAAAATTTTGGGATTTTTTCGAATCAGTTCGTAGTCGACACGGTCCAACAGTCTCGGCGTACCATAACCACCCCGGGCGCAAATGATCGCATCAATATCCGGCCTGCGAAACATTTCGTGTAAATCCGCAAGGCGCTCTTCATCCGTTCCAGCTAAATATGGCGATGATTTAAACACGGATTTACCAAGTTCGAGTCGATACCCAAGGCGTTCAAAATATCGTATCCCCTTCTCGAGCTTTTCTTCATTCACAGGGCTCGCAGGTGCAATGACACCGAAGGTCGCGTTTGGTCTTAAGTGCTTTGGTTTGCGTATCTCTGGCATTTCGGGCTTATCGTTTGAATTTAATACCTGAACGTGTTACGGAATTCGGCCAACACAGAGGGATTATCAAGGCGGTAATCACCAAATCCATTTTCATCTACAAATATAAAGTATCGGTTAAGCGTCTGGTATTTCCAAATTTGCAATGCTTTAACCGGGCGGGATGAGTAATAACTTGTCATGTACTGCGGTGACATATTGCGCACAACTTCTTCCGGTGCACCCAGCAAAATGTAAACTGTACCCATGTCTGTTTTCCAACCTTCGCGCAGTCCCCGGAAATGGTCATTTGCGTATTGAATCCGGCGGTAATATTCCGCCATCATTTCATTTTTTTTCGTGCCAGGGGTTGGATCGTATTGCTTCCAGAATTGAATGAAATACTCCCGTTGTTTGCCGGGAGGCGCATCCTTGATTGTTTTTAGGTCTTTTGGATTCGCAATCAAATCCATCTGATCGATTGCCGATGTGATGTCCACAGCGGTGAGGGGCACTCCTTCCCAGTAAATCTTAAAGTCCTCCCGCAGTGATGCGTCATGATCTCCCTGCTCAACTTTTACCTGGAAATTATAGGTTCCCAGAGAAAGTTTCGCATCGGGAATAGCGATCGCGATTGGCGTTTCAAATCCATCACGCTTTATCTTCTTTTTGTCTTTATAAAGCACTTTGTTACGCATGTTGCGTACGATTACTTCGACTTCAAACTTGCCATCTTCCCGAGCATAAATCGTAAAAAATCCATACAAATTACCTGTTTCCTTCCGCGGCACACCAACAAGGGGCACCGGGATCAATTTGCCACTTGAATCGACCTCCACCTTCTCAGAAAAAAGAATGGAGCTTATACTCAGGTCTTTATTGGAATAATCTTCCAACTTTAATTCATGCTCGCTCACGCCAATTTTATGGGTATCGAGATCTTCTAGCTGAACATAAAATTTATATTTTCCGGGTTTTATTTTGAATGAGCGTTGCACCTCATCATACGCATCCGTTGCGTTGGTCTGTTCGTATTCAGAAACCGTTACTGCGCGCTCAAAAATGATTCCATCAATCTGATAATCCTGATCATCGAAAATAGTGATGCTCATTTCGTAGGATGCTTTAAAACCACCATCTTCTGCTTTTAGAAACTGAATTTCATCAAAGGGAACCTTTGCATACAAAGTCACCTTATTCAGTCCGTTTTCAGCCCGCACGCTATTGAAATCGATATAAAACGAAGGGAGAAAAGTTTCGAAACGCTGATCGAATTCAACCTGGGCGCGAAGTGCTGAATTTCCAAAGAGAATCAGAAAAAGAGAAACGATAAGATATTTTGTCTTTCTAAGCATTTTTTCCTCAGCTTTCTTGTGCGATTGGCAGGCGAATACCAATTGGGGACGCATTCTCTTTCGTGTTGTCTCTTGCTGTCAATTCTCCGATCATTTCAAAGGAACTCGTTTCTTTTATGCGAACTTTGTAAAAGTTCCCGATTTCGCATTTATCGTGTACGATCACCGAATTGTCGATTTCTGGTGCATCGGCTTCTGTACGACCTAAATAGTTGTTGCCGTACGCGTCATATTCATCGATTAAAATTCGTAGTTCCTTATTTCGGAATGCACTGTTTTTTTGTTCCGCAACATCAGCCTGGGCTTGATACAACAAATCCTGGCGTTCCCGTTTTACTTCTTCCGGGACATCATCTTCGAATCGGGCTGCTGGTGTCCCTTCCTCATGCGAGTATGTAAAGATTCCAAGCCGGTCAAAATATCCTTCCGAAACATAGTCATACAACTGGTGAAAATCTTCTTCAGTTTCACCAGGGAAGCCAACGATGAGCGACGTCCGCAGCGTTAGCCCGGGAATCCGTTCGCGCATATTATTTATCAAGTCTTGTTGGAATTGAGCTGTTACCCTTCTTGCCATTCGTTTAAGAACGCTATCGCTGCAATGCTGCACCGGCATATCGATGTAGTTACAAACTTTATCAAGGGAAGCGACCGCATCGATCATAGCTTCGGTAAGGTGGTAGGGGTATGCATACATCAATCGAATCCATTCGATACCATCTACCTGATTTAATGCGGTTAACAATTGCGGCAGTTTTTTCTCACCATAAACATCAAGACCATATTGCGTGGAATCCTGAGCAATAAGCACCAGCTCTTTCACACCGTGCGAGGCAAGATGTTCCGTTTCCTGCACAAGTGTTTCTATTTTTTTCCCGGTAAAGGCGCCACGAATTTGTGGAATTGCGCAAAATGTACATGGATGTTCACAACCTTCCGAGATTTTTAAATAGGCATAATGTTTTGGCGTTAGTATATGC
This sequence comes from Deferribacteres bacterium, assembly GCA_020633655.1. Taxonomy (GTDB): domain Bacteria; phylum Zhuqueibacterota; class Zhuqueibacteria; order Zhuqueibacterales; family Geothermadaptataceae; genus Bioreactorimicrobium. The sequence continues at coordinate 23,204 of JACKDF010000009.1, read as the reverse complement.
CGTTCACCCAGGAGTCCCGTCCGCAAAAGCAATTGGCGCGCCATTTCTTTTAAAATTTTATTGAGGTCGCGATTCCCATAAAGTCCATCAATTTCCGGAATTTCTTTTCGCAATTCATCGCCGTAACGCTGGGTTAAACAACCCGTGACGAGAAGTTGCTGGCATCTGCCGGTTTTCTTTAATTCGGCTGCCTGCAGAATCGTTTCGATGGACTCTTCTTTGGCCGATTCGATGAATCCGCATGTATTAATAATAATTGCATCTGCATCCTCTGCCTCTTCGATGAACTGAACACCATTTTTAGCCAGTCCACCTGCTAAAAATTCTGAATCGACCAGATTTTTGGGACATCCCAATGTGATCAGGCGTACTTTCATGCAAGCAGGGCCTCGACATATTCCACAGAATTAAAAGGTTGCAAATCGTCGATTTGCTCTCCAACACCAATATATTTGACAGGCAATCCGAGCTTCTCTTTGATAGAAAAGACAATGCCACCTTTGGCAGTACCATCGAGTTTGGTCAAAACAATACCCGTCAGGCCAATTGCCTGATGAAATTGCTGTGCTTGATTCAGGCCATTCTGCCCTGTCGTTGCATCGAGAACCAATAGCGATTCATGAGGAGCTTCGGGATTGCTTTTTTGTATGACACGATGAATTTTGCGCAATTCTTCCATCAGATTGCCACGCGTGTGTAAACGTCCCGCCGTATCAATGATGGCAACATCTGCATTTCGCTTCTCCGCCGCAGCAACGGTATCAAAAGCGACAGATGCCGGATCAGCTCCGTGCTGTGTCCGAACGATATCAGCGTGTGCTCTTTGCGCCCAAATTTCCAGTTGCTCCGAAGCGGCAGCTCGAAACGTGTCAGCAGCGCCTATTATTACCTTTTTTCCTGCTTTTGTATACATGTTGGCAATTTTACCAATTGATGTCGTTTTACCGACACCATTAACGCCGGTTACTAAAATAATATAGGGCTTTTTATCGAGCGCATCGGTTGGAGCACCTACGGTTATTCCGTCATTAAAACGTGCAATTAAATCTTCTTTAATAATCGCCATGACCGCTGCAAAATCCTGGCTGTCATTCACTTTTATGCGTTTGCGCAGGACTTCCGTCACTTCCAGGGTGGCAGCAACACCCAGATCTGCTTCAATTAATTTTTCTTCGATAATTTCAAGAATAGACTCATCCACTCTTGTCTTTCCGGTCATGGCCTTAGCTATGCCATCGACCAGATTCGAGCGTGTTTTTGTTAAACCAGTCTTTAGTTTCGTAAAAAATTTTGCCACGTAGTATGAAATTCCTTAAAGATGCTGTCGATATTTTATTCCGTCATGAAGCGTCTTCCCGGCAGGATTTTCGCCGCAATCCATTCCCTTCATTATCACCTGAGTATGGATTCCTGATGAAAAAATTTCGGAATAACAAAATTGAAGGCTAATTCGGACGGACGTAAGGTCAAATTTTTTGTGCTTGTAGAAAAGCAAGGTAACGTCTGAAATAATTTACAATCGAGTACAAAAGTAAAAATACCGTTATCCACAATGCGGCTTCCCGCCACGGACTCAAACCAAGTGTATAGAGTATCACAACCACTGCAATACCCGTCACTGCGATTTTACCGCTCCAGTTGCTCTCAGGAATGCTATCCTGTTTTGCAATCATTTTTAAGCCAAGTAAAAGTATAGCTAAATCCCGTGCGATTATCAAGATTAAAAACCAAACAGGCAAACCGCTTGTTTGTGTTAAAATTATACCAAGGAGCCCAAGACTCACTTTGTCAGCTATGGGATCGATTATGCGGCCGAGATCGCTTTGTTGGTTTAAGGCACGGGCTAAATAGCCATCCATGAAATCAGTGCAAGCGCCAATTAACATCAGAATGAACGCCGTCATATTGCCCTTTGCCGTATTTTGCATCAGATAATAGGCAATCGGCCAGACGATAATAATGCGTGAAAAGCTTAAGAAATTGGAAATTGTGAATATTCGACCCCGAATCTTCATCGCTTTCTCGAACTGTAATTCTATTTTGCTTCCAGATTTGGGTAGTGCAAACCAAATCGATAATAGTAATACCACTTTGATAAATAATAAGTTATTGTCAATAAAGCAAAATAATTCGGCAACACAACACAAATTGCCAATGCGAGAAATAAAATTGGAAATTTTATCGCACGAATGATATCTGCAATTTTTTGTCGTTTCACCGCCAGTACAAAAAACGGGAAGGAAAACAATGCGGGATAGAAAATCAGCGGATCTTTAAGCATCCAGGCAGAAAGTAGTGCTATAATTTCAAAAAGGATGCCCACCCAAACTGTTACAAGCAAACCAAATCGCACTGCGATGGTCACTTTTCCGAATTTTACGTCCCCTTTCATATCAATTATAGTTGTGAAAATATAGACAGCAGCAACAGCAGACGCATATGGAATGGCATGCACAAATGGCTGTAGAAGCGATATATTCTTTATCCACCAGCCAGCAGAAAAGATGAGGAACGCTCCGGCAGCGTTTGCTATTATACCGAGAACCGGGCGATCTTTCCATTTAAATATGGGTAGGCTATAAAAAATACCCGTCACGAGATAAATGGCCACAAACATGAACATCATGGCAGGACTATATATCGCGACAAGCCCCAAAGGGATGACTGCTAAAATTATCGTTTCCAGGATTGCAGTCGTTTGCGAAATGTGCCCATCTGCGATGATAAAAAGCTTGTTATTTAATTTATCCGTCGGGACGTCAATGAGTTGGTTTAAAATAAATGCGCTGCCCATAAGCAGGGATAAAGCTATTCCGATGGCCAAACCCCATCCACTATTATCCACCTGGTGTGCATCGGGGAGAAAGCGTTTTGCAGAAAAAAAACCGGCGGCGTACACTGTCCAAACCGGGAAAAAGAGCGTAGGACGCAGCACAAAAAGATAGTCGAATACTCGGCTTGCACGCGCCATAAATTCGCTGTTTTTCGAAAAAATTAAAGTTGCATCCGGAAGCATTTTCTCAACGCGTTCGTTCCTCATATGCAATTCCTTTGCTAATTAATGATGTGAGTTTCGGGGGAGAAATCCTCATTTGAGAAAGACTGGAGAATAGATATACATCTACGAAGTCATCCTAACTATCGTCGACGGCGGCGTTAATCTTCTAAATCATTTTTATTTTTAATTTTTTCCGGCGGAATGGGATATTTTCCGGTGAAACAGGCGGTGCAGTAGCCACCTTTATCGTGGGGAACTGAATTGAGCAATCCTTCGGTTGATAAATATTCGAGACTATCCGCTTCGAGGTATTCGCATATTTTTTCAATGGACATGCCATTTGCGATGAGTTCTTCCCGGGTCGGGAAATCCATGCCGTAATAGCAGGGCGAGGTAATTGGTGGCGAGGTAACCCGGATGTGTACTTCCCGGGCGCCGGCATTCTTCAACATGCGGGTTAATTGTCGCAGCGTTGTGCCACGCACAATGGAGTCTTCGACAACGATGACCCGACGGCCATTTATAACGCCTTTCACCACGTTAAACTTTACCCGCACGTTAAAATCTCGCAATTTCTGGCCAGGTTGTATAAAGGTTCTACCAATATAATGATTGCGAATAAGGCCCAGTTCGAACTTAATACCACTGCGACGTGAATATCCCACGGCAGCAGTATTTGAGCTGTCGGGTACTGAAATCACAATATCAGCATCGCACGGCTTTTCCAGGGCGAGATTCTTGCCGAGTTTTCGCCGTGCCCGGTCGACATTTTCATCGAAGACTTTGCTATCGGGACGGGAAAAGTAAACGTGTTCAAAAATGCACGCGGTCCGTTCCTGAGGCGCACCCAGAATGTGCGAACTCATTCCGGTTTTATCAAAAACGACTATTTCGCCTGCTTCGACTTCACGAACGTACTCACCACCTAACAAATCGATCGCACATGTTTCTGAAGCAAATATGAGTATTCCATCCTTTTTGCCAATGCAGAGTGGGCGGAATCCTTTGGGATCACGAACACCGTAAATCGCGTCGGCGGTCATAATTGTCAACGAATAAGCACCTTTGAGAATGGTAAAAACTTCACGTAAACCGTCAATCATATTATCCGCCCGTGAACGGGCAAGCAAGTGCATGATAACTTCTGTATCACTGGTGGTTTGAAAGATAGCGCCTTCGTTTTCCAGTTTGTGTCGTATTCGCCGGGCATTGACCAGGTTACCATTATGCGAAATACTTATCATTCCCATCTTGGACTTGGCCAGAAGCGGCTGTGCATTGATGATGCGAGTCGTTCCGGTCGTCGAATAACGGTTGTGGCCAATGGCCATGCTGCCGGGCAATTTGTCAAATACCTTATCGTCGTTGAAAACATCGGCAACCAGGCCCATTCCGGCGTGCCGGTGAAATTTTTCGCCATCGTAGGATGAAATACCTGCGCTTTCCTGACCACGATGTTGCAGAGAATATAAGCTGAGATAAACCAGCTTTGCAGCTTCTTCGCTTCCATAAATCCCCACAACACCGCAATTGCTTTTGGGTTTATCCAATTCATCCCAGTTTTGCTTGTTTTTATTCATGTTCTTAATGCCATTATTTTAATGAAAACAATAAAATGCCAATTCCTATACCTGCAATATCGGCAAGAATGTCCCGCAGACTCGGGTGGCCTTTTTTCGAAGTGTAATCGTAAACTTCTTTACAAATGCCCAGGGCAGTTGTGCTCGAAACAGCAATTTGTAGCGATTTTTTCTGTTCCAGTCCCATTTGCTCACGATAGATAAAAATTTGACCTGCGACAAGAAAGGAGCTGAGCATTAAATGCTGATATTTATCCTGTCCCATGTGTAAAAATTTCGGCAATTCCTTTTGTGGAACAGGCTTTTGGTTTCGTTCTGTTTGCTTCTCTGCAGCAGTCGCAACAACAGGGAACGCACTGACAAGCAGGAGTATAATAATTATTCGTCTTGTACATCGCTTCGGCAAAATCATTTATAATTCTTTTAATTTTCGTTTGTTACCAATTTACCGCCAACGAAAGTTCAAGCCGCTCACCGAATCGGTGGTCTGCAGGAACATAGCTGGCATTTAATTTGGTCGACTCATCAAAATCGTAAAAATGGGCATCGACGTAGGCATCGAGAATACTGAGCAAGCGGGTGATCAATAATCGCCAAACTTCATCATTTCTCTTGCGTGTGTATGCGTCTTTTTCATCAGTCCCCGTACTGTTTTGCTTTTGTTGATTATAAGCAATAGCACGGCCAATGAAAAAACTCTCAAGTCCTAAAATTAACGTGCCTTTCAGGTATTTTTCATTATAGAATTGCCCCCAGCCAGGAAAAAGTATCGCTCGCCACAAAGCAGCACGCGGACTTTTCGCCTTCTGTTTTCCTGTTTTCACACCAGCAGTATCACTGGTACTCATCGAAAGAAAAACTGAATTTTGCAAATTGTAAGAAATGCAAGTCTCATACATCGAATTTTTCTCTGTTGAAGTACGCCATGAGAAATTGCAGGGTAGGCCTGGCTGCAATTCAATCTCGCTTAAGAGTGTGGGTTGCGGTCTGTTGAAGAATCGAAAATTTGTAGCAATCAAAGAGAAGCCGGAATTTCTGATAGTCTGTGATTGACGAGGGGTAACAGGGATAAATTCCACCCCATCCCTGGCAGTAAGCATTTCACTGGGTGAGACAATAATTAAAAAACCGGTTAACAACGAGAGAATAACTCTTTTTACGATGCAACCCCAGACACTATACATGGGATTAAAACAGGCGGAACAGGCAGGAGTAGACCGTTTCATCTTATTTAAAAAATTGGCTACAAATCTCATTTTATCAGAGCAACAGCTTCAATTTCTATGCGTGCATTAAGTGGCAAGGCACTAACCTGAACCGCAGATCGAGCCGGCGGGTCTTTTTCGAAGTACTGACTGTAAACAGCATTCATCCGTGAAAATTCCGTGAGATCCGACATGAAAACAGTGGTTTTTACTACATTTTCAAGGGAACTTCCGGCTTCCGTGAGTATGGCTTTTACATTTTCCAAAACCTGTTTTGTCGCTTCTTCGATGGTCCCATTGCGCAGTACGCCGGTAACAGGATCGAGGGGAACCTGGCCAGCAGTATAGACCAGCGAACCTTGAAACACAACACCTTGACTGTAAGGGCCAATTGCGCCCGGAGCATTCTCTGTCTTGACTACTTTTCGCATAATTTTTCCAAAATTTTCGTTTTGATTATTCGTTTTCGATCAAATCTCAATTGCAGGAAACAATGGTCACGATTTGTGCAATGAACACGCTAAAACAATCCGTTAATCAAAAAAAATCCTATTCTGAAATCAGAGGAAGCATGTCCGTATTGGGCAGGAGAAAGATAAAGTTTTCGGGTTTCCTTTTATTCCTTTTTTTTATCTTTTATTTCTCGGAATGAAATGTCTTCAATATCTGAATCGCGAAGTTCAATCTTCGGTTCCTTGTTTTTCCTGTCGCGAACCGAATCCCTGGTTTCTGGAGGGCCGAAGTACTTGTTTATCGTTTTATATATCAGATAAAAGATTAAAGCCCAGAAAATTAGTCGTAATAACATTTTTTCAGATTATCCTTGCGGAGAATAATATTGAACGCCAGTGATCGGGCGAGTGAGTTGGTCTACCAGATCTTTGAAATCATTCTCATTATTTACGAAATCAATATCCGATGAATTGACGACGAGCAGAGGCGATGCTTTGTAATTAAAAAAGAATTGATTATAAGCTTCGTTCAAATCACGAATATATTCTTCTGACATGTTAAGCTCATAATCCCGCCCACGCTTTTTAATATTTGACAAAAGGCGTTTCGTACTTGACTGCAGATACACAACCAGATCCGGCACTTGTATATCTCTTTCGAGTAAGCCAGCTATTTTATCATAAAGCACCATTTCCCGCTCATCCAGCGTAATCGAAGCAAAAATGCGATCTTTGGCGAATAAATAATCCGCCACAAGCGTGCTGTGAAAAAGATCACTCTGGGGAATTTCCTGTTGTTGACGGTACCGGCTTAGTAAGAAAAAGAGCTGTGTTTGAAATGCAAAATGCTTCGGATCACGATAAAAGTCAGCTAGAAAGGGGTTTGCCTCATGCTCTTCCAGCAAAAGGCGCGCATCGTACATTTCGCACAACATTCTCGCCAGACTTGTTTTGCCCGCTCCGATGACACCTTCAATGGCAATGTATTGCAGTTTCAATAGTTACCCTTATTAATGTTCGATTAATTTTTTCATGAAACACCCGTTGTGAAAACTGAAATACCGGATTGATCTTCACATATTTCCAACAATTGTGCAACAGTGAATGAGCTGCCCGGGGGAATGACTTGTGGAATCAGATCAGCCATTGGAGCGAGAACGAACTTTCTCTCTTGAAATCGTGGATGAGGAATGATAAGTCGCTCGTTTTCCAATCTTTCCTGGCCAAAAAGTATGATGTCGATATCAATTATTCTCGGGCCCCACTTTTCCCGACGAACACGGCCAAGTTGCTTCTCGAGCTCGAGAATAGTATCAAGCAAATCAAGAGGCGCAAGTGCTGTTTCAAATAAAACGGCGGTATTTAAAAATAAAGGCTGTTCTTTTAAGCCAACCGGCTCGGTTTCGTATATTTTTGCCTGACGAACACCGGAAATTTCAAACTGTTTTAAAGACGAAAGTGCATTGGTTAAATTAAGTTCACGATTTCCCAAATTTGAACCAAGGGAACAGAGGACTTCGACCAACTTAGTGTGCCTTCCGTACGATTTCCACTTCGATCCCCTCGGAAATACCTTTGATGGGTGAGTGGGGCTTACGAATGCGAATTAAAATTTCCGGGATTGCAAATCGCTCCAATAATACTTCCGCGATATATTCAGCCAGAGCTTCCACTAGTTTAAAACGGGTATTCACAACGATATCTTTTACCGCGTTGTGCACTTCGTACATGTCGATCGTATCACGCAGCAAGTCCGATTTCCCTTGGGGAAATTCGGCGAGGAATATTTCAACATCAACTTCAAAGCGCTGCCCGATTTCCTGCTCTTCCTCATAGACGCCATGATAGCCATGAAAAAGCATATTTCGCAGGCGAATAGTATTGGCAGCCATAAATAAATTCCTCATTGAATGTGAAGCATTGGCTTTTATAATTCAAGCGGCTTTAATATATCAAAAACGTCGTAGTTTGTCAAGTTATGAAAGCACCATAAAATACGTTGGATTATTGGTGAATTCGAATGCAGTTAGTTTTTTGAAATTACCATAAACCGTAAACAGCCAACGCGAAACACCTCCTGAAAAAAAATGTTCATATCCCAATCCCTGTGCTATAATTCCCACCCAATCGTCCGATGAATAAGACAATGTACAGCTACTGTCAAGACTGTCGAAAAACTTACTAAAATCGGACACTGAGCTTACCATTGGACCCATTTTTTATGGAGCACCGGACGTTTCGACAGGCTCGACATCCGGACTATAGCTTTTACCGCAGTCTCGTCACCGTTTCACACCAAAATTGAGATTCCCTGTATGAAAATTTCACTGCTCATTCGACGTGCAGTTCGAATCACTCTTTTTGTCACTCCTTTGGCGTTGTTTGGCAATATTGTTTACACACTCTATGAGCATGAAAATACGGATTTTCTATCCATTTTTAAATTGCAGCCGGGATGGCTTTTACTCGCTCTCGTTTTTTCTTTATCACCCTGGTTGTTTTCTATTGCCCGGTTGTCGCTGTGGAGTCAATTTTTTAAGCTCAAACTCACAACACGACAAATTTCCGAAGCTGTACTTGCAAATGAAGTTGCTGCCATTACCACACCGACCGCCGTCGGTGGCGGCTATGCAAAGGTCGGCTTACTGATGCTCGCTGGTGTTAGCCCCGGCATGGCGGCATCACTGATGGTCATCGGTTCCATAGAAGACTACCTGCTGGTACCAGTTGTCGTTGCGGTTTGCTGGACTTTTTTCCCGCCGGAAAATATTCATTTGGCAGCAGCATTTAGCCGTTATATGCCTGAGATCGAGTTGAGTACCTATGCGATATTTGCTGCCACTACCTTGTTGCTATTTTCCACCGCACTATTTTTCCCACGAGTGAGATTGTACATTGCAAAATTTTTCCAGCTATCCTGGTGGAGAGGCAGAATTTTGGCACCCTTTTTAAAAGCCATTATCGATTTTAAAACAGCATTTGTGATGATTTCAAAAGGCGGCAAGAGCAGATTTTTCTTAACGACCATTTTGGCGACGGTTCAATGGATTCTTCGCTACAGTGTTTTCACCGCAATCGCATTTGGCCTTGGATACTCACCCGATCCAGTTGAATTTTTCCTGCTGCAATGGCTGGTTTTTATGTTGCTCAATATCGTACCGACACCCGGTGCTATCGGTGGAGCAGAAATGATTTTTATGTATATTTTTAAAGGATTTATACCGGCAGATTCTCTTGCCCTTGCAGCAGGCTATTGGCGGTTTGTGGCAACCTACTTCCAATTGATGATTGCGGCGCTGTTGCTCATGGCGATGGAACGGCCTGAAATTCACTTGAGAAAAAAACCAGTGCGCGCCGTTCTCACCGGTCGTCAAAAACCCGCAAGGCAAAAGGTAACTGTAGTGGAAAATAACCGCTTGCAATCATCCATGTTCGCAGCAAAAGCAATTTCCGCAGAAAAAGTTACCGATCCTGCTTCTTTTCCCGAATAACCAGCATCACGGCAAAAATAATGATCATTGTTGCAGCCACGATTTTCCCATCCACAGATTCGTCCGCTAAAAGCCAGCCTAAAAATACGGCGACAACCGGATTGACAAAGGCGTAAGTGGACGCTTTATCCGCGGTAACTTCCTGAAGAATGTAGGCATACGAAGTAATACCGATTATCGAGCCAATCAACACCAGATAAATAAAAGCGAACACCGAAGCCGAAGAAATTGCCTCGATTTGAATTCCCCGCCATTCACCAGTAAAACTACCAGCCAGAAGAAGCAACGCACCGCCGCCGATCATTTCCACAGCAGATGTCATAAATACGGAACTCGAGATACGGGCAGTACGCGCGAAAATGGAGCCAACCGCCCATGAGACCGCCGAGGCGAGTACCATCACGGCACCAGCGACATGAATGCGTTCTCCGCCTAAATTAAAAGGATCCACAAGCAGTGCAATTCCGAACAGACCCAGACCGATTCCAAGAAACGCCTGTAAGCGTGGTCGTTGGTTGCCTTTCCATAGCCAGTCGAGCAAAACCATCCACAAGGAAACCGTTGCGATGAGCAATGAAGTTAAACCGGAAGGAACGTACTGTTCAGCCCAAACCACACCGCCATTCCCTCCCAGAAAAAGAAAAGCCCCGATGATCGTCATATCCCGCCATTCTCTACGGGATGGTGTTGGTACACCGCGCCAGCGCATGACAAAATACAATCCGCCTCCGGCAACCAGGAAACGAATGCCTGCCATGAGAAAAGGCGGCAGGGTCTCGATAGCAAATCGAATTGCGAGGTAGGTCGAACCCCAAATAATATAAACCGCAGCAAAGGCGAGTATTAATTTTATCTTCACGAGTTTTTATCAAATTTTATAGTTAAGCGGAATGAATATCTTCTTGCAATCCTATGTGCTATTTTGTAAAATGGCATCCCGCGTGAAAAAATGAAGCGCAAAAATAGTTATATTTCAACTTGTGAGCAAATAAAAGTTACTGGCAGCAAAAATAAATGCTGCACCGGGCATAGTCGCCAAAATAAGCTGATCGGAAGGAAGAAAACATGAATTTTCAAAACACTGTTATAAAAAAATATTGGCCAGCCGAGGATAAAAATCCCGATGGTGATCCAATTCCACAATTACACATCCAATGCGAAGTGGAATTGGATAACAGCATGCAGGTAGGGTTTCTGTTCACGAGTATGGTGAAAGGATTGATGCAAATCAACTTTGTACACGAAGACACCGGAGAATCTTTTTCTTTGGAGGCCGCAACACTAAAGCCATTTAATGTGAAACAAAAGAAAATGAAAATTGGCAAGGGTGAGGATGCGGCCATTGTCCTGGCAGAATTTGCGCAGTTGAAAATCATCACGCTTCTCGACGAGCAGGGTAAATTGATGCAGGATTTGTATCCATTTTTCAATCGTGTGCTGTCGATGGATGTGGAGGATTTGCCATCGATGAAATTTGGCACAACTGCTGAAGATAAAGCGGAGGAAGATGCTATCGGAGCAGTAGCACCTGACTCCCCGGAAGACACCTCTGAAAACGAATGATATGAATTCATAAAACATGCATTCTTTGTACAATGCACACACGAATAATTGGCCAGGTGATCTGTTCTTTTCAATAACAGCTCAATTAGAAAAGAACCAGGATCGTTTTGATGTTTGTAGTGGAGACATTCGTCGCTTTGAGCTCCCCTTCATGCTTGAAGAAAAGGTGAAAGCCTTCACTACAAACTTTTTATTCATGCCTAAGAATTTAAGGACAGTGAAAATTACACCGATGCAAATATACCGATTTTTGCCTAAGCATTCGGCAAAACCAGCATCTCAGGATAATGCGCGATAAATCTTTCCCACGCTTGCCAGTCCTTGGTGATTTTCTCTTTTTCAGCCCAACGATAAAACGGATCAAAAATCGGGCGGCTGTATTTTAACTCCTCCCGAAAAATGTAACCGCTCAATCCTCCGTTTTTCAAATAGCCGTTGTGTGAAAATTCCTCCAATGCCACCTGTCTGTCATATTCCACCGCACAAAATTCAAAATGCCAATCGGACGCCCGTTGTTGCAGAATTAAATATTGCGCCTTCGGATCACGATTAAATGGCGTACCAACAGCACCAGTGTTGAGAAAAATTTTGCCGCCAAACTCTCCCTGCCACGCCTTATGCGTGTGCGACCCGATGTAAATATCGGCAGGCGAATTTTCGATGGCGTAGGTAAATATTTCTTTGGGAGAATAGGGCGCGTAGCCATCGCGGTAGTGCCGCGGACTACCGTGGGTGATGAGAATTTCCGGCATGCCATCGATTGCGATACGGTGCTCCCTCTTCATCAATGCGAGAAAATCGTTGTAACCACTCTCGGCGACTTCCGCTGCGGAGATCGCTATGGCATTCCAGAAAGGATCGTCGAACCATTCTGCCGGCAATTGCGGATCACGGGTTGACCACAAGCGAATGAGGTCGTCGTGGTTGCCCATGATAAAGGTATAATTTTCCTCATGCAATCGCTGCAGGACTTCGAGATTGTTGGGACCACGATTGACAAGATCACCGTTGACGATGATCTCATCAACCTGGCGGTGGGTTATATCTTCAAGAACAGCATCTAAGGCGTGGATATTAGCGTGGATGTCGGCGATAACGGCAATTTTCATTAGCCCAACTTTACTTACTTATTTTTTTATAACAATAATCGTCAATAATGCGCAACTGGTGCACAAATCCGAGCACAGAATCGGTTGCACCGGAGACTTGCATTTTTATATTTTCCAGCGGAGCGCCAAGCGCGTAACCAAATCCAGTCTCGCCAGATTCATCGACCAATGTTATGTATTCCATAAAATTACCACAGCTCAGCGGCATCGTAACCCGATGCAGTTGTTCCAGATTAGTCGTGGCTTTTAGTCCTTCCCATAACGCTACCGGCAGTGCAATTTTATGCTCGATTGGATGCTCCATGTCCTCATAGGAAATCTGCCGGTAAAACACGACGCCTTTTTCAATTTCGATATCAAAATTCATGCTGCGTGCGTAATCATCGGTACCGGTATAAAGGATCTTCGGCATCTCTTCGTCTGTTGGAACTGCGAAATTTTCCTCATGATTTACAGGATTTTTCTCACTACATGCTATCAGAACCAGCAGAGATACAAGGAGATAAATGGCGTATGCTTGTTTCATAACTTTCCCTCTTCCGTTAAATTGAATAATTTCTTGCGGAAAGGCAAAACATAAGCCAAAGTAGTATCTGAATTTTTGAAGCTGAATTGGAATTTTGTTAGCCGCATAAAATACACAAGTGTCAGATCTCCTAATACTCATCCAAAATTTTGAATAACCACAAATTGTATCTCAATAATCCTTGTATTCTGCGAATCCGTGCTCCACAAGAAGGTCATTGACACATTTATACTCTCCATCCATCTCCAGCCAGATCTCTCCCAGGTAACGGCCGTACTTCCCTTTGCTGTCCTGGATAGTCTGCAACACGATTGCTTTCCCTTCGATGAGATCACGCAGGTAATCCCGGGATTTCAATCCTTGTTCGCGCTCCTGGCCGCGTACTTCCGGTGCATTGATCCGGTGCAGTCGAATACTTTCGTTGTGTACCCAAATCCCCAAACCGAGATCAATATTCACACGGCAGGTATCGCCATCATAAACGCTTACGACCTCCGCATTGTAGTGAAATAGTGTGTGTTCCATAACGCCTCCTGCTATTTATTCGAGTATCAAGTGACAGGTTTTAATGTATCAGGTTGCAGGCATTTTCAAATTGTCTTGAGATCCACAGATTATCATTCCTGCATGTTTTTATGGGGCATCCATGCTTCATCTTTTAAATCATTTCAAGATGTGCAAACCGCGTCCGTAATGCACTGCCAAAATTCAAATAATCAAACATTTCCTCCAGCGCATCGCTGCGAACCGGTCGGCACGCGAGGGATTCCAAAGTCGGATTAATAGGTGCATCTGTGGCGATGCGTGCCAGCTTCTGGGATAAAAAAGCCTGCTCCTTATTGTCTTCCAATTTTGCCTTCACACCCTTGGCGCCACGTATTTTTAGTGCCAAAACTTCATTTATCTTCGCATAAACATTTTCAAGTGAGTCAAAATGCTGCAACAATGCACTCGCTGTTTTCGGGCCGATACCGGGCACACCGGGAATGTTGTCCACGGCATCGCCCATTAAGCCCAGGTAATCGACAATCTGATCCGGCCGCACACCAAATTGCGCTTCGACACCCTTTTCATCCAACTGCCGATTGCGGGCAAAATCCCAGAAGGTGTCGCCGGCTTGCACCAGTTGCGTCAAATCTTTATCGCTGGAAACAATCCAAATCTCCTGATTGTGGTGCCGGAACTTGCTCGCCAGCGTGCCAATGAGATCATCTGCTTCGTAATTTGCCTGCATGAAAACCGGCAAACCCAGCGTCTCAGCGCTGTACAAACACATGGGAAACTGGGCGCTCAACTCTTCCGGCACCGGTTCACGATGCTGTTTGTATTCGGGATACATTTCGTTGCGAAAGGAGCTACTCAATTTGTCATCAAAGGCAATTGCGATGAACTCCGGTTTCGCCTGGTTGATTATCTGAAAGATAAAGTTGAGAAAGCCATAAATCGCATTGCACGGCTTGCCTTCGCTGTCACGCATGGAATCCGGGATGGAGTAATAGGCGCGAAAAATATACGGACTCGCATCGATGAGCATAAGTTTGGACATAATTTCTCCGGATTATTTTATTTAGAGTTTATCCGGAAATGCTTAGGTTTTCGTCATTCCGGAATGCTGTTATCCGGAATCCAGTATGGGTTGAGGCTGACAGAAATGGATTCCGGCTAAAAACTTACCGGAATGACGCCATCCCGGATGGACTCTATTTAGCCTTTTAAAGAAACGAGTTGAATTATAGGTGTTTTCCCAAATCATTTACCGTTGCTGGCGAATGCAGGCTAAATTAATGTTTTCAAAAGCTGAAACGCAGAATTGGGTGAATAATTCATATCATTTTATTTATTTCAATTTCAAAGCACCTGCTTCGACGGCTGCATCCAACAGTCCGGTGACATCCTGCAGGCCGACGGTACCATAGTACCACGATCCAAATGTGAGCGCTTCAGCACGCACCGCTTTGTAAATATCGTAATAACTCCGCGAGCCATCGACAAAATTATACACTTCAGACTGCATTATGTTGTGCAAATCACTCCGAAAATGTGCGCTACGACGTTTGGAAAAATAGTCATTGAGCGAGTCAATATTCTCGGGTATTTTTTGCATCGCGGTTTTTTCTTCTGCAGAAAGTGATAATTTCGGCGGTGCTTCCGAGTGGGTATTTTTATAAAATGCCGTCAAATCTCCGGTCATCGTAGTGCCAAGTTGCGCAATTCTTTCGTCAAATACTTTGAGCAACTTCTGCGCGTCGTTATCTTTGCCAGCAAAAACTGCTATAGAACGCATCGCTTTTTTTTCACGCAACAAACCTTGCCCGACAAGCAGGTTGGCATCCTTCCACGATTCGAGATCATCGTTTTGCAAAACAAGCTGCATCGCCGCCTGCAAATCGCGGTTGAGACTGCGCTGACCGCGCAAATAGGTTTCTTCTGCTAATAACGGGACTTCATCTGCCTCCGCATGGGCGAGAAAGTGCGCCATGGCAGCAACGATGAAACTATTGCGAGCGAGTTGGGTTTGGTCCACCTGAAAAAGATCATCGTCCGAACTGTGGATGTAGGAATCATCCCAATTGATCAAACCAACCGCCGGCACACCGATGATGCCTTCGATGAAACACATGTAATCGGATGCTCCGAAATACGGTACAAACGCCGCGTTAAATCCTTCGCGAGTGCCACGGGTTGAATAAATTGGCCTTGTGTGTGGCCGTAGTCCGGGCCCTGAACGACTCGCGGCCAGATAGGCGTTATTGGTGCGAACGACGTAGGTTCCGATGTTTTCGAATAACGCATCCAAATAGCTGGTAATCGATAAAGGCGCAAAAATCAGATGCTGAACGCGGCTTCCCATGGACTGCTTTGCGCCGGTCATATCCTGGTGCAAATTGGCCAAAAATTTCTTCGGCTCCTGCGGATTATCCTGAAAATAGCGGTATTCGGAGTAAATCTCGTCAGTCCACCAGAAACGGATGTCGCGCAATGGGCGCTGCATTTTGCCTTCGGCGATGAGCTTGTTAAAAACGCGGGCAATCTCGAGCAGATTTCCGCAACCACTACCGTCATCGTTGGCACTGCCCTGCTCTTCCTGCAAATGCGCTGTGAGTACAATTTGCTGATCATGGTATTTGCTGCCGCGAATCCAGCCTTCAATAAATCCGGTGCGCCCCGCCTTATCGCCGATCTCCACCTCAACTTTGGCTTTGACGACGATGCGGCCACCTTTGGTGCGTTTGCCCGTAGCGAAGAAATCCTGTTCCCCTTCCGTTTGCAGAATTTTGCGTAAATTTTCTCCTTTGCGCGGCGGCAGATTAAAAGCAAACGTGGCTTTTTTTGTACTGTCCTCCGAAGTGGGAATGCGTGTCCAGGCGATCTGATCGGGAAAATCGAGCATGGAACGGCTTTCGGAGGTTGTATAACTTACAACACCAATGGCCCCTTTTTCCCAAACCGCTCGCTGCACACCTGTCCATGGACTGCCGTGGATCAAGACAATTTTGCCTGCGACATCGATGTTTTCTAAAGCTTCCTTCGAACCATCCTCAATCCACACAAGTTCGGCTGTAACATCCGCATCGCTGCTGTTATCGGCGAGATAGAGTGCGTGATCGCCGATATCCGCCAGCTTCACTTCCACCGGTTCGATCATCCACAATTCCGCGGATTTGGCAGTATAATTGGCGCCATCCCGTGGCTGTTCAATGAACTTCACATCTTCCAGTCCCGCATCTTTGGCAGCCTGAACCACATAATCCGCAGCTTTGAAATAGCCGTCCATCCCCGAATTTCGATGCCAGTGGGTCAGCCAGCGAATATGCTCAAACGCCCGATCGCCGGATATCTCATTGGTAAGATTGAGGATTTCTATGTCGGATAAAAATGGCGTGCTTTGCGAAAAGGCGAATTGGCTGAAAAGACTCAAGAGCACAAAGTAATTTCCAAGCAATTTGATCCCTGGCATCGCAACTCCCTTCACAGGTAAAATAGTGTTTTTGGTAAAAATTCAGTGCATTTAAACTGCTTTCTTCATGTAACGCTCGAAGTCAACGATGGGGCTGAGTCAAAACATGATTTAATGGCAGTAACTCGACATTTATGTCGTAAGTTTAAGCTCAAAAATGAGCGACATGAATGTCGCGTTACATGTTTTGACTCAGCCCCAATCTTGGTGCTTATGAATAAAGCAGCTTAAATAAGATTGGCCCGCAACAAAATATAAAATTTTAATCTGAAAAATGAAAAGAACTTATTTCATCAGAACCTATGGTTCAGTACGCGACACATAAATCGGCTTCAGTAGTTTTAATTTAATCTAAGTGGTTTATGGTTTCAGGTTTAGTTACCCGAAACCTGATACTTTGAACCCTAAACCATAAATAAAACTTGTGAAAATATTGATTATTCGTTACCATAATCTTCCCAAAAATAAACGGTTCATACTACTTGCGGGAAAGGTTTGCCACATGTCGCTTCTCATTCATAATGTCACCATTTTCCGTAATTCCCCCGGAAAAAAGATTCTCACAAATGCCGCACTGGCCATTGAAAACGACACGATTGTTGCGCTCGGGAGTGAAAAAGATATTATTAACAAATTCCCATCTTTTACCCGACTCGATGGCGCCGGCCGACTGCTCATGCCCGGTCTTGTAAACGCACACATGCACTTTTACAGCACCTTTGCCCGCGGCATCGCGATGCAGGGCAATCCGAAAAATTTCAGTGATATCCTGGAGATGCTGTGGTGGAAACTGGATCGAATACTGGATCTGGACGCAGTTTATTACAGCGCGCTTGTTCCAGCGATTACCGCAGTGAAACGAGGTGTAACCTCGGTCATCGATCATCATGCCAGTCCACATGCTGTTGATGGATCGCTGGATCGCGTAGAAGCGGCGTTGAGCCGGGTCGGATTGCGCGCATCTTTGTGCTACGAAGTTTCCGACCGCGATGGCGCCGGGATTTCAGCTGCCGGACTTGCGGAAAACGAGCGCTACCTCAAAAAATGCCAAGCCGCAAAATCCACAAATCCAAATCACTTGTATGATGGACTCGTTGGCTTGCACGCTTCGTTTACCCTCGAGGACAGCACACTGGAAAAAGCTGCTTCCCTGGCGTCATCACTGGAAAGTGGATGCCACATTCACACCTTGGAAGATGCTGCAGATCAGCGTGAATCCATGCGCAAATACAATCGTGGCGTGATCGATCGATTGAGGCATTTTCATATTCTCGGACCCAAATCGATCGCAGTGCACTGCATCCATCTCGATGAAAAAGACAAAGATAACCTCGCGGAAAGCGGCAGTATCGTTGTGCATAATCCACAATCCAACATGAACAACGCTGTTGGCCGTACCGACATTTTCGGCTTGCTCGATCGTGGTGTTCTGCTCGGTCTCGGTACGGATGGTATGTCGCCCGATTTGACTCCCGACATACGTACGGCGAACCTGCTGCACAAACATGATTTAAAGAAAAGCACGGTTGCATGGAATGAAATCCAGACCATGGTATTGCAAAACAATCCGGCAATTTTTGAGCGCGTAACCGGCCAGAAGGTTGGCAGGCTCGAAGAAGGTGCGCTCGCCGACATGATTCTGGTGGATTACTTCCCGCCGACACCATTGACCGCCGAAAATTTCTGGGGGCATTTTCTCTTCGGCATCGCCGATGCGGAGGTCGACACAACCATCATTAACGGCAAAATTGTGATGCAAAACAAAGTCATCGCCGGTATCGATGAAGCCCGGATTGCCCACAAAGCGCAAGTGGTTGCGAAACGTGTTTGGGAGAAATTTATGGACAACAAGTAACGCTGAGTCGCTGAGACGCGGAGTTTCGCAGAGAAAAAATATAAAGCAAAAATCGCTTTTCTCTGCGTATCTCAGCTCCTTCGCGTCTCGGCGTTTCAAACAAAATAAATTAAATCTTTAACTCATTGGGAGGGTTAAAAATGCATGAGAATGAGATTTCAGGTAAAATAATTGGCGCAGCCATAGAAGTACATAAGGAGCTCGGCCCGGGTTTATTGGAATCTGTTTATGAGTTAGCTCTTTGCCATGAACTGCATTTGAGGGATATCCCGTTTGTGAGACAAAAAAATATTACGATTCGCTACAAAGGCATTAATCTGGGAACCAACCTACGGCTAGATTTACTTGTTGGTGAAAAGGTCATCGTCGAATTAAAAGCAAAAGAATTTTTATCACCAATTGATAAACCAGCTCTTTTAACATATTTGCGTTTAATGGATAAACGACTTGGTGTAATTATAAATTTTCACCATGAATATTTAAAAGACGGCATCGAGCGCGTGGTAAATGATTTAGTTGAGCCGGATGAATATATGTAAATCCGCTTTTCCTTCAACGCTGAGTCGCCGAGACGCTGAGTTTCGCGGAGAAAAAACGAAATGATATTATTATTCTCTGCGAATCTCCGCGACTTTGCGTCTCTGCGTTAATCAAAATTTTTAGAATAGGATAATCCAATGGCAGAATTGCGCGGACTTGATTTAAGCACACACTTAAAAATGATCGTCAATGAATTCAAAGCGAATAAATCCATCTACAGCTATCCGGAGAAAAAATTCTACACGGGTTTTCCAGGCTATGATCTCTCCGTCGATTTCCACCACAAAAAAGCCGCCACACCATTGGGACCGGCATCGGGGCCGCACACGCAACTGGCGCAAAACATCGTACTTTCCTATCTCCACGGCGCCCGCATTATTGAACTAAAAACAATTCAAATTCTCGACGAACTGGACATTCCCCGCCCCTGCATCGATGCGCGCAACGTGGGCTATAATGTGGAGTGGTCGCAGGAATTGCGCCTGGAGGAATCGTACCAAGAATACGTCGTTGCGTGGATGCTGATAAAATTCCTCGAAGAGATGGAGCTACTCGGCGTGCCGAAAGGCGATCCTTTTTACGATATGGTTTTCGATGTTTCTGCGGGTTACGATCTCAAAGGTATACAGTCGCCGCGTGTGGACAAATGGCTGCGCGATATCCGTGATGCGCGTGAGAAAATCGCCGAACTGCAAGCAGGACTTCCCGAAGAATTTGAACGCTTTAAAAATTTAGAAATCGATCCGCATATTGGCACTACGTTGACGCTGTCCACTTTCCACGGCTGCCCGCGCGACGAAATTGAATCCATCGTGCAGCACTTGATGCGCGAACACGGTTTTCATGTGATCGTCAAGATGAACCCAACGCTTCTGGGCTACGATTTCGTGCGCAAAACACTGAACGATGATTTAGGCTACGAAAATGTTCAACTCGATCCCGAAGCCTTCAAACACGATCTGCAATTTGACGAAGCCGTTGCGATGATGCGACGCTTGCTGGCATTCGGTGCGCAGCACGGATGTAAATTAGGGGCCAAATTCACCAACACCCTGGTCGTGAAAAATACTGAAAAGGTTTTCACCGATGAGGTGCAATACCTCTCTGGTCCGCCACTGCATGTTTTGTCCATACACAGCATGCACCGCTTCCGCCAGGCCATGGGTGAGGATTTTCATATCTCCTTCTCTGCCGGTATCGCCAAACACAATTTCGCGGATACCGTGAGCTGCAATATGAAACCAGTCACAGTGTGCACGGATTTGCTGAAAACAGGTGGCTATTCTCGACTCTTCGACTATCTCGCCAGGCTGCAATCAGCAATGGAAGAAAAAAAATGCACAACGCTCAAAGATTTCGTCGGCTCCGAGGCAGAAGCTGTGCACCGGACGGAGGCGATCGTCAAAAATTTAATTTCAAATCCGGTTTACCATTTTGATAAGAATAAAAAAGCCCCCCGCAAAGTCGGCAGCCATCTGGAGCTTTTCGATTGCCTGTCCTGCGACAAATGCCTCACGGTCTGCCCCAATGCCGCCAACTTCAGTTTTGCTGTTGAACCGCAGGAAATTGAACTCTTCGACTATCGCTTTGAGGAGGGCAGATTCAAACCAAAACCGAACGGAATGCTCAAGATTGGAAAAGCAACACAAATCGCCAATCTCGCCGATTTCTGCAACGAATGCGGTGACTGCGATACCTACTGTCCCGAAGACGGTGGGCCATTCGTGATGAAACCGCGCTTTTTCTTTTCTCGTGAATCCTATAACCCGTTTAAAAAGAACAACGGCTTCTATTTTATTAATGAAAATGAGATGATTTGCCAATTGGCGGAACAAGAATACCGGCTATTCTATAATGAGAAATCCGGGGAATACACCATTCATGACAAAGACGCCGTTTATATTTTTAATGAAGATTTCCAGCTGGTCTCAGCAAAACCAGATGAATCCGTACCGGATTGTACTCAGATAAACACGGCGGATTATTACAGAGCGCGCCTCATTTTTAATGGCATAAAAACCAGCCGGCAACGCTTTGGTGCGAATGTACTTTTTTAAGGGGAGTTTGATGTGAAAAAATTTGCAAAAGAAAAGACTGACTTTCGGGGATGAGTAGAACGTCAAGACACCCTTGTTTTTACAGTGTTTCGCTACATTTTCATTGCAATTATAAAAAATAATGTTTATTGATAGTGACAATTCGATTCACCCTGTTTTTGAATTGTTTCCCAGGGGTGAAAAATACAGGACGTTTGCCGGGGTTATAAACGATGCCTGATTTCACCAATTCCTCCACAAAATCTCCAAAATTGCTTGAGCAGGTGCGGTATGCCCTGCGCACAAAGCATTATGCGCTCAGCACAGAAAAAACCTACATCGACTGGATTCGCCAATACATTCTCTACCACAACAAGCGCCATCCTCGCGAAATGGGTGCGAAGGAAATCCAAATATTTTTATCCTACCTTGCGGTGAAACGCCATGTCGCCGCTTCCACCCAAAACCAGGCGCTTTGTGCTATCGTTTTTCTTTACAAACATGTTCTGAAAATCGATCCCGGAGATTTTAGCGATAAACTGATTTGGGCACAAAGGCCAGAGCGTCTTCCGGAAGTTTACACACCGGAAGAAGCGCAGGCTATGCTGAACAATCTAAAAGGCGTCTATTGGATTATGGGGATTTTGATGTATGGCGCCGGTTTAAGACTCATGGAATGTTTGCGCTTGCGTGTCAAAGACATCGATTTCAATTATAAAAAAATAACTGTACGCGATGGCAAGGGAGAGAAAGACCGGGTAACAATGTTGCCTGAAATTGCTATTGACGCGATACAAACGCAACTTCAATCTGTCAAGAAAGTGCATGAAAAAGATGTGCAAGACGGGTTTGGCAGCGTGGAGATGCCCTATGCGTTAGCCAAAAAATACCCAAATGCAGACAAGGAGTGGGGCTGGCACTATGTTTTCCCCGCATCGCACATTTCGACTGATCCTCGTTCCGGTATAAAAAGGCGCCATCATTTGTATGAAACAACGATGCAAAGAGCTGTAAAAAAAGCCAAACGCGCTGCGGGCATCCACAAGCATGCGAGTTGCCATACTTTCCGTCACTCTTTTGCCACACACTTGCTCGAGGCAGGATACGACATTCGAACAGTACAGGAATTATTAGGCCATGCTGATGTGAGTACGACCATGATATACACCCACGTTTTGAATAAAGGCGGTATGGCGGTTCGTAGTCCAGCTGATAGCCTGCAAAACAAGCATGATTTACAATTAGACACCTTCTTAAAGGAAACACCGCTTGCTTTGCAAAAACAATTTTTGGAAATTGTAAACAATCGTTATAAAGGCGATTTTACAGCAGCATTATCTGCCTTTTTAAATTTTCATGGGAAAAGATGAAATTAAATTGATGCGAACAGTGAAGAAATTGAACCCTGGCATGAAGGGCACGAAAAAATTAGTTGAAATATATGGCGAAAACCTGGTCTGTGTGCGCTACAAAGAGGATAAAGAAAATAAAGTGCGTTTCAAAACTATTGAATTGATTATTGAAAAAAAGCCTATTGATCCTGTGCAGTCTTCAATACCAGCGAATAAAAAGATGGCTTTGAAAGTAAATTACGGCGAAGTGCACATTGGCAGGGCCATTAAATCTGTTGGCGGGATTTGGAACGCCAAAGAAAAAGTATGGGAGTTGCCCTGGTGTGAAGTGCAGGCTTTGGGATTAGAGAACCGCATTGTTAAAATGAAAGCCAAACCAACGGTGTCCAATAATGGAAACCCTCATAATCGGGCTTCACCCAAAAGTGCCCATTAATAGACACCAAAAAGTTCCTATTACTGGACACTGTTCCTATATATGGAAACTTGTTCCTAATAATGGTAACTTTTTTAGATGCAAATTAACTGCTGAATAATAT
>JACKDF010000087.1 GCA_020633655.1 Deferribacteres bacterium | reverse complement strand
CGCGGTGGCAGCTTGTTCGGTTGCACCCTGCGAAATCGCTTCCGCGGTCGCGCTTACCTGCTCGCTGTTGGAGGTTACGCCGGAGGCAACATTTTGCACGTTCCCGACAATCTGCCGAAGATTCACAACCATATCGTCGATAGAATTTGCCAAATCGCCGATCTCATCACTTTGTTTGTTATTTATCAACTCGGTCAGGTCGCCTTCTGCAACAATTTGGGTTGTTTTTACTGCCGCTTTAATTGGCGTAATAAATGTTCGCGTGAAAAAGAATGCAAACAATGCAACAGCGGCAATAATAATGACAGAAATCATAAACACTTGCCACATTAAGGTTTGAACTTCGGCAAACGCTTCCTCACCATCTTTTTCGGAAATAATCGCCCAGTTGACATCTTCGATATGCAGGGGTGAGTATGCACTCAAAACATCCACCCCGCGATAATCCTTTATCAATTCAACATTGCTATTGCCTTTGAGAGCGTTCTTTACGCCTTCAGTTCTGATTTCTTGCAACAAAATGGATGTTCCCATCCGTCCGATCTTGTCCACAACTTTGCTATCATACCCGGACTGTTGCAAAACTTTCAGGTATTCATCGGGTTTTTCCACTAAAAAACGTGAAATGCTGCGCATTTTTTGATCTGCGCCAACAAGATAGGTTTCGCCGGATTCACCCAGTCCATCACCTTTCCAGCTTTTGTTTCCGGTCATCACGCTATTTATTTCTTCGATGGGCATTTGGAACAGCAGCACGCCGATTTTTTTATCACCATCATAAATCGGGGAGGCAATGAAGGATGCCGGTGCAGCGTATGACGGATCGTATGGCTCAAAATCGACCAGTTTTACAAAATCCGGGCTGTTGGCAGCACGCGCGTCTTTAAATGCTTTTCCAAAATTGGTGTTCGCATATGGACCTGTTAACAGGCTTGTGGAATAGTCAACTTCTTTAAACACGGTGTAAACGATGTGTCCAGTTTCCGGATCGACCAGAAAAATATCGTAATAACCAAAATTTTGCAGATAACTGCGGATAATCGGGTGATATTTTGCGTGCAACTCGCTGTAATAGCTGCCGTCTTCTGCATAATCCAGGTTATGTTTTTCTCCGGTGGCGTTCGGGTTATTTGCCAGATAATGGTATTGTAAATAGGTGCTTTGCGCCTCTCCCGGCCAATATTGGTCAAGATTCCGTTTATCATCCACATTCGGCTGCAGCCGTGTCAAATATTCGGAACGATAGTAGCTTTTTACTTTTTCCTCATATTTTGCAAGCTCTTCCGGGGAGACATTATCGAGCATGGAAGCATCATGATATGCGGCTTTGAATTCGCGCATGGCATCGATGATCATTTGGTCTTGTGAAAATGTGAGTACCTGCTTTCGGATAAATCCAAAATAATTTTCAACCTGCCGGGCTTTTATCTCCCGAACCGAAACCAGTTGATTGGATACATCTTGTTCTATCATGTTTTCAGCACTATAAAACGATAATGTTCCAACGATCCCCATTCCCAAAACACTCGATACCAGCAAAGCTGCTAATAATTTCGTCCGCATTGTCAGTTTTAGATTACCCATTTCCGAACCTTTCCGTATGATATTAGCGAATAAAGATGCTTAATTTTTGAAGATCAATGCCGAAGTTACGCCAGCTCGCCTTTTTGAAGCGCTTGCTTGTAAATTCCAAAAATGTCCAGAATTAATGCAATTGACCCATTGCCCATAATAGTGGCGCCGGATAATCCTTCCAGATCCTGAGATATTTTTCCAAGAGATTTGATGACGGTTTGATGTTGCCCGATGACATTATCCACGACAAACCCAATATGCTGGTTGTTAATTTCGGCAATCACAACCTGCTGTATTTCCGGTTCTTCCGTTGTTACGCCAAACATGTTGCGGAGGTTAATGTATGGCACCAGTTTGCCACGCAAATTAACCAGATTTTGATCCTGACCCGTCCCTACCTGTGCACGGGAAAATTCCAGA
>JACKDF010000086.1 GCA_020633655.1 Deferribacteres bacterium | reverse complement strand
GTATTGATTATCAATTAGTTATGTAGATTGGGCAACAAATAGGCAACAAAATCTGTAAAATTGGTGGCAAATAAGAGAAAATGCCTTTGTTTTATTAGAACCTATCTACGAGCAAATATAAGCCTTTTTTCTTTGTTTTAGCCTTCAAATTCAATTCTTGATACTTTGGTAGTTCGGAGCAATAAAGTTTATCATAAGGCTTTGCAAAGCCGTTCTTGACCATTATTTCGTTTAAGGTGTTGCCGTTAGGCAATACCACATAAGCCAAAGTTCTGCCGTATGGGTCTTGCTCGTTGCCTACTTCTTGAATTAATGTAATCCGCTTTCCAATTTTTGCTCTCTTTCTTAAAAACTCATAGGACTGGTGTGCAAGCTCCATCAAAAAACGTCCTGATAAATGGGTTTCTCTTTCGTCCTGCTTTAGTTTTTTGCAAGGTGTCAACTCTGGTGCATCAATACCATAAAAACGTATTTCTTCCTCTTTATTTGAGATGATATTCTTTGCGATTATTCCATCACCATCTACAACTTTTACTATTTCGTAGTTGGTTTTGATTGTAGTCTGACTCTTTACATCTAATTGCTTCATATTGCAGTATTTAAGCATCTGAATAACAGCTAATTATGTCGTAAATTTACAATAAATTTTTAACGTTTTAAAAGAATAATATTATGGCACGACAAACAGGTCTAATGCGATACTCTGGAACAATGGGCGGAGTACGACATTTCAAAATTAAAGGACTGCAGGGCGACTTTGCAGGATTATCAGGTGGTCCATCTGCCGAACAAATTGCAACTGATCCAGCTTTCAAAAGAACTCGTGAGAATATGAACGAATTTGGCGGAAGTGCAATTGCAGGTAAATCCCTAAGAACAAGTGTTGCCGGTTTAATCCGTAATAATGGCGATAGCCAAGTTACTGGAAGGATAACCGCAATAATGAAAAAAATCAATCTGGAAGATGGTTCAGAAGCCAGAGGTCGAAGAGCAATTTTAGTAACGGTTGCACCTCAATACTTAGATGGATTTGAGTTTAACAAGTACACTGCCTTTAACGGTGCTTTCAATGCTCCTTATACAATCACCCCAACTGCTGCAAGGGATAGTTCAACTTTGGATATTGCTTCATTTAACCCTTTGGATAGAATGTATATTCCTGCTGGTGCTACTCATTTCAAAATCATCAATGCTATTGCTGTTTTGTCTGACTTTGAATATAACAGTACTACTGGAGTTTATGAGCCAAAAGACGGTACTACAAACGGTTTGACAGATGTACAAGATTCAGGTTATCTCCCTGTAAATGCTGTAACTGGTGCGATTAGTGTTGTAAGTACCTTGCCTGGTTCTCCTACAATTTCTGCGGATGTGTCGGTTGTGAATGTGTTGGCGGTTGAATTTTATCAGGAAGTAAACTCAAACTACTATTTATTCGCTCAAGGTAATGCAATGAAAGTAGCCAAGATATTCTAATTCTTCATCAGTGAATTAGATGATTTCGGAAAATCGGGAAAGCCTGCTCAAATCGAGTGGGCTTTTTT
>JACKDF010000085.1 GCA_020633655.1 Deferribacteres bacterium | reverse complement strand
GAAAAATTCGATCTGCCGGTTGTGAAAATCGACGCCTACAGTATCGATCCCGCTATTGTGAAAATGATTCCGATGGAGATGGCGCAGCGATACAAAATCATTCCGCTTTTTCTCGTGGATGATATGCTCACCCTTGCCATGGCCGATCCTCTTGACATCAACGCTCTGGATGCGGTTCGTTACCAGACCAAACTTGATATTCAGGAAGCGTTGGCCTCAGCTGAAGATATTGAAGCTGCGATCAAAAAATACTACAGCATGGTATCGTATCTCGATCGCATGGTGACGAGTTTCAAGGAAGAACAGGTCATCGAGTTAAAGGAAGATCAAAAAAATGAAACGAACCTTGATGAAACCGATGAAGCGTCTATCATTAACTTCGTCAACGTGGTCATTTCCCAGGCCATTCGGGAGAAAGCCAGCGATATCCATCTGGAAATAGATGAGGCCGAATTTCGCATCCGCTACCGCATCGACGGTATTTTGCACCCGTTCTCGCATCCGCCGAAAAAAATTGCTCCCATGGTCATTTCCCGCATCAAAGTGATGTCGGAACTCGACGTCTCCGAGAAACGCAAACCGCAAGACGGAAGATTTCGTGTCAAAATCGGACATGATGAACTGGATATGCGGGTTTCTATTTTGCCGACTGTGCACGGGGAAAAAGCGGTGTTGCGAATTTTGGATCCGCGCAATGCAAAACTGGAACTAAAGGATCTGGGTTTCAATACGCGAACACTGCAAATCTGGGACAAAGCCATCCGCAAACCCGAGGGCATAATTCTCATCACCGGGCCAACGGGAAGCGGAAAAACGACGACGCTCTATGCCGTTTTGAATACGATAAATTCCATCCACAAAAACATCGTCACAATAGAAAATCCAGTCGAGTACAAGTTTTCATTGATCAATCAGGTGCAAGTCAATGTGAAGGCCGGCTTGACTTTCGCAGGGGCGTTGCGCTCCATTTTACGGCAGGACCCGGATGTGATTATGGTCGGTGAAATTCGCGACTCGGAAACGGCGGATATTGCCATTCGAAGCGCAATGACAGGCCATCTGGTACTCTCAACCCTGCACACCAACGATGCCGTAAGCGGTATTTTTCGCCTCATCGATATGCAGGTGGAACCGTACTTAATCACGTCCTCCGTCATCGCGATTTTAGCACAACGGCTCGTCCGTAAAATTTGCCCTTACTGCAGGGACAAAGATGAAGAAGGTGTGCGACTTTTGCAGGAAAGAAATTATAAAATCAACAACGAAACCATGCAACTCTACAAAGGAGTGGGCTGCCGGGAATGCAAACAAACCGGGTACATCGGGCGAACCGGTGTTCACGAACTTCTGCTGTTTGATGAAACGATACGGCGAATGGTTCTTGAAAACGAGAAAGAAGATGAAATCCGGCACCACGCCATAAAAAACGGCATGATTCTTTTGCAGCATGATGGATTGAGAAAAGCCTTCAACGGTACGACAACATTAGAAGAAGTTTTACGCGTTACATAAAAATGCAGCCCTGACAGGAAATCTGTTCTGGCGAGGGTATCATAAAATCTTTTGATTTGAAAGCACTATGAACAAAGATGAAAAACTGACGAATTTACAATTAATGATCGATGAGCTCAAGCATCTGCATGAAAAGAGCATTGAACTGTTGCAGAAGACCAAAGATCCGGATAAAATGCTCGACTTGTTGCTTGAGGAGTATGA
>JACKDF010000084.1 GCA_020633655.1 Deferribacteres bacterium | reverse complement strand
CTATGAAAACAAATATTTTCCACTATACTCCGTTGTTTTTTTTCTTTTTAGTTCTCGTTTGGTTCCCCTCCTGCTCACAAAGCTCAGAACAGGCGCCTGAGGTACAAACCAATCTACCAAACATAGATTTTGTCACCCTTCCCGACGGATTTAAAATGCATCTTTATGCTGACGTTCCCAATGCACGCTCCATGGCTCTGGCACCCTCGGGAATTTTATTCGTCGGTACTCGTGCAAGCGACAAAGTTTATGCGATCGTTGATAAAAATCAGGATTACCTTGCGGATACAGTTATTACCATTGCCTCAGGATTAAACTCGCCGAACGGTGTTGCCTTTCGCGACGGTTCGTTGTATGTGGCAGAGATTAACCGCGTTTTGCGTTTTGATGATATCGAAAACAATCTGCTTTCACATCCTGCTCCCGTCCTCGTTCGCGGAGACTTCCCAACCGAGGGACATCACGGATGGAAATTTATTCACTTCGGACCGGATGACAAACTTTATGTACCTGTTGGCGCGCCCTGCAACATTTGTGAACCCGACTCAAATCGATACGCAAACATCATGCGCATGAATCCCGACGGATCCAACCTGGAAGTCTTTGCTTATGGTATCCGCAATTCCGTGGGTTTTGACTGGCATCCGGATACAGGTGAATTATGGTTTACCGATAACGGCCGCGACAATCTCGGAGACGACTTACCCGCGGACGAATTAAACCACGCACCAGAATCGGGCATGCATTTCGGTTATCCTTACTGGCACGCAGGTGATGTCCGGGATCCGGAATTTGGTAACAAACGAAGAAAAGAAGAATTTCAATCACCGGCGCAAAAACTTGGCCCGCATGTGGCGAGTTTAGGGATGCAGTTTTACACTGGGAACATGTTTCCACAGCACTACAAAAACCAAATTTTCATTGCAGAACATGGTTCGTGGAATCGATCGATTCCGATCGGTTACCGTGTCATGCTTGTGCGATTGGAAAACAATAAACCGGTGAGTTATGAAGCATTCGCAACGGGGTTTCTGCAAGGCGAGAACCGTCATGGCCGTCCCGTTGATCTCGAAATTCTGCCGGATGGTTCCCTATTGCTTTCCGATGATTTCGGCGGGAAAATTTATAGAATTTATTATGAATAACAGAGCCACAGAATTTCTTCTCAAAAACTTCGTGAACACGAAAAAATTGCAGTAAATCTGCGATAAACATTACAATAATGATGAATTTTTATAACATTGGGCTGAAATCCTTTGTTTCTTTGCTTTTCAAGTTTTATTTTGGCGACTCGTATAATCAAACTACTGTTTAATAAGAATTGGAGTTATCAATGGCGGAAGCGATGAAACATCCAAGGGGATTGTACATCCTTTTCTTTACAGAAATGTGGGAACGTTTTAGTTATTATGGCATGCGCGGGATTCTCGTTCTCTTTTTAGTTGCCACTGTTCCTGATGGCGGAT
Source organism: Deferribacteres bacterium (assembly GCA_020633655.1). Taxonomy (GTDB): domain Bacteria; phylum Zhuqueibacterota; class Zhuqueibacteria; order Zhuqueibacterales; family Geothermadaptataceae; genus Bioreactorimicrobium. The sequence goes on along the minus strand of JACKDF010000084.1, from coordinate 460 downwards.
TGGGCTGGGAAAAAGCCAGTGCACTCTCTTTGTACGGCTGGTACACAGGGATGGTGTATATCATGGCCATTCCCGGCGGAATTTTAGCCGATAAGGTTTGGGGACAAAAACACGCAGTCATGATTGGTGGATTTTTTATTATTCTCGGTCATGCATTCTTAACCATGCCCGCTGTCTGGACATTCTGGATGGGTCTCAGCTGCATCGTTCTCGGGGTAGGGAGTTTAAAACCTAACATTTCAACACTTGTTGGCGGTCTGTATGAAGAGGGCGACGTTCGACGCGACAAAGGATTTACAATTTTCTATATTGGGATTAACATTGGTGCACTAATTTCACCTCTAATCGTTGGTTATATCGGTGAAAATATTGGCTGGCGCATCGCTTTCGGGCTTGCAGGTATCGGTATGTTCCTTGGCCAAATCATCTACTTCCGTGGTCTAAAATATTTGCGTGGTAT
>JACKDF010000083.1 GCA_020633655.1 Deferribacteres bacterium | reverse complement strand
AGGCAACCGCAGGATTGGGGCCCGAAGACACTGCCGGAAGGTCAGTATTTTGTCATGGGAGATAACCGCGACAACAGTGCTGACAGCCGCTACTGGGGATGGGTTCCACGGGAGAACATCCACGGTAAGGCATTGATGGTCTACTTTTCATGGAAGAAGTACCTGCCGCTTTCAAAAATTGCCAGCAAAATTCGCTGGGGCAGAATCGGGACAATCTTAGAGTGAATAAAAACGCTGAAATTTAGAACTAAAAACAGGTGGCAAGCTTTGTTTTTAGTTCTAGGTTTGATCCATATCGAAGGGATTTTGCCTCACCCCAAATATTACTTTATCCTACAAAATTATTCTCATTTTTTAATGATATGGTGGGTCTGGATGTCTATATCATTAAATCCTTCCTTCATAAAAACTGATTTCAACGAATCAACGAGTTCGTAATTTATTAAAGAATCAATTGTTAAAGTATAGGCACCTGAATGCCTTTGAAGTGAATACTTAAGATCTTTCTGCTCAACGAATCTGAGTATTTGTTCTGATTCGGAAATAGGCTTGGATACATCTAATTTAATCGAATAAATTTTTGTTTCGACTGATTCATGGGTTTGAATATAGCTATCGCGAATAGTTTTTAAAATCTGTGGTATCACATCTTTCTTCCCCATATCATAGGACATAAAGCCGATTCCGAACAGGCCCAACCATATTAGCATCTTCCCTACACCTTCAGTTGCATCAAGCAAACTCTTTTTTCTAGGTTCAGAAGATAATGATAAAATAGGAGTCTTCATTTTTTTTGAATAATCTTCTTTACTCCATTCTGTACCCGCTATGCGACAATCGATATCACAATTTTCAGTGAGATGTTCACCAATAATTTGAAATAGTACAAACTCATTTTTATTTAAGAGAAGTGGATAAATAGTGACCTCATTATTCGTAAAATTAAATTTTGGATTAAGGTGTTTATCACTAGCGTTGAAAAGAGAAATTTTTAGAATGTTTGTTTGGTTTGGAAATTGTATAACCAAATTCCTTTCGAAATCATCTCGTCTTATTTCAGTATTCCCATCATTCATTATTCGCAATCTAATTAAATTTAGATTTTCAATGATTTTATCATTGTAGGATATCTTTACTTCGTCTTTCCCTTTAATATCATTATGAATATCTATTAAATGAGGAATATATTCGGTACTGATTTTTAAGTGTTTTCGCTTTGCTTGGAATTTTTTCCAAATGAGAAAACCTGCTAATAGTGGGAACACATATTGTAATACGAGAATAAGTATTTGAATGATCATAGTTGTAGATTATTTTGAACAGAATAATTGATTTTAATTTTGAGATATGAGAACGCACAGAGGAGACTCCCCTGTGCGTGAAAGATCATGCCCAATCTAAAATTTATTTATTCCTTATCTCTTTCAACATCTCAGCCGCTTCTTTTTTGTGGTTGTCATCTTCCCACTGCACCTTTTCGAGATCGAGGCATTTTTGTAATTGCGTTTTTGCTTCGGTATAATTTCCGAGTTCAATTAACGTACGAGCATATTCCAGGCGGTGAACTGGTTTCTCGGGATTGAGTTCGATTGCCATGGAAAAATATTTTGCGGCATTTTCCAGCGTGGCGCCCTGGGGAACGCCGCCGTAAACAACCTTTGCCGCAGCGCGCAAGAACCAACCCAGCGTTGCAATGTTATAATTCCAGCGACCTAAAATGTGTGCCGCGCCGTCGTGCTGTGGATTGAGTTCCAGTGCTTTTTTTGCTTCGGCTTCAACCTCTTTTGATAACTCAATTTTTCTTTTTCCACCTTCGAAAAGGGCTAGGCGGCCCACAGCCAGGGCGAGTACATAATGCGATTCAGCTTTGTCCGCATAGAGCTCGATGCATTTCCGGGCGTATTTATCCGCTTCGAGATAGTGTTCTTTTTCTGCGTCGCCACCAAGCGCTTTACCGACATCGGTGAGAGCGCGTGCTGTTTTCCATAATCCCTCGAAGTTGTGCTCATCGAGTTCCAGCACTTTCTTATAACAAG
>JACKDF010000082.1 GCA_020633655.1 Deferribacteres bacterium | reverse complement strand
CGCTAACGGTAAACTCCGGGGTGAAGTGCGTCGCACCTTTTGCTCACCGCACCAAGGTCATTTTCTTCTGCAAAACCGTCTCGCCGGCCACAAGCCTGTACACATAAACACCGCTCGGCAACGCTTGTCCCAATTCATTGCGGCCATCCCAGGTGAGGGCGTAGCGGCCGGGCGTCGTTGTTTGCGCGTAAAGTGTGCGCACGACTCGGCCAAGAATATCGTAGATTTTTATCGTCACGAACCGGGAAGTTGCAGAACCGGGGAGGTAAAATACAATCTTTGTTTCGGGATTAAACGGATTCGGGAAGTTTGTGTATAATTCTATATTTTCAGGCAGTACAGCCGTTTCAGTTTCTTCTACTGAAGTGGCATTCGGGGAAATGGCAAAACCGTTGGCGGTCGAGCTCCACAAGCTATCCCCTGCAATATTTTTGGCGAGCACTTTCCAGAAGTAAGTGCGGCCAATACCGAGTGAATCAATTTGGTAGGTTGTATCAATGATTTCTGTAATCATTTGTGGATTCTTAAAATCTGGATCAATGTCTATGTACAGGTCGTAAGTGATTTCCCACGGTTTGCATTTTCTAACAAGGCTTGATTGATTCCAGATAAAAGTAACTCCTATTGAATCAATGAAATCATCGTACTTTGGTATGACTAGCTCAAAATCTTTTAAATTTTGGTCGAGTGGCTTTGCAAGAAAACATTTAGCAAAAATTCCATATCCAGAACCATTTTGTTGTTCGCTTGCCCAGCAAATGATAAATGAACCGTTATTTTGAGAAGCAATTTTCGGGTTGAATTGATATAATTCAGCGTTCGTATTTACTTGAAATTCACCACCAAGTTTTTGACCGTTTCCATCAAACTGTTGAGAAAAAATGCCATAGCTTGATCCATCCTGACCGTCACTCATCCAACAAATGAAAAAATTTCCGTTTGGAAGAGCTGTAATTTCAGGCAATACTTGTGAAAAACTTGTAAATGTATTAACCTGAAATTCCTTATCTAGTTTATTGGCATTCTTATCAAATCGTTGCGCAAATATCCCAAATTCAGATCCATCCTGTTCAAGGCTACTCCAGCAAATTATAAATCCACCATTCAAAGAAGCAACAATGGACGGCGTTGACTGGTGATTTAAGGTATGCGTGTTTACCAGGAATTCAGTTCCATGTTTTTGACCACTTTCATCGAACAATTGAGCAATGATACAAGAACCTGAATTGTCCTGACCATTGCTCACCCAACATATAACATATCCTCCCTCTGATAGCGCAGCAATTTTAGGAGTAGACTGATAGTAATTAGTATATGTGTTTACCTGGAATTCATCGTTAAGCTTTTCACCATTCTCCTGAAATTGTTGTGCGAAAATCCCGGTACGATCTCCGTCCTGTTCATCGCTTTGCCATGAAATGATGAATCCTCCGTTTGACAGTGTAGCAATTGAAGGATAAGATTGTGTCGTATCGGTAAACGTATTTACACGAAATTCCTCGCCTGTTTTTTCATATTTTTCATTATATATCTGCGTATAAATGTCATATCCTAAGCTGTCTATGTGATTGCTTTTCCAGCAAATAACAAAGCCACCGTTCTGTAGACTGGTAATTGCAGGATTATAGTGATAGGATTCATGTGTATTCACTTGAAATTCATCACCAATTTTTTGGCCACAATCATCAAACCTTTGAGCAAAAATGCCATCACCTACTATACCTGCTCCTAAAACATACTGACCGGTACCTTCCCAGCAGATTATAAATCCATCGCTTGAAAGAGAAGCAATTGCAGAATTAGTAGCCAATGGCAAGGTGTTGACTTGAAACTCCTCATCATAAGTAATGTCTTGCCCCCATAGAATGGCAGTCGAAAGAAACATAAAAATCAAAGCCAAAAAAAATCCTTTCATTATCGCCTCACAAAATTCATTTTCTTCGGAAATATCTTTTCACCCAATATAAACCTGTACATATAAAAATATCTCAACAGCGTTCGTGCGAATCAGGTGCGACGCACTTTCTTCCAAAGTGTCTGCAAGTCTAT
>JACKDF010000081.1 GCA_020633655.1 Deferribacteres bacterium | reverse complement strand
GCCTATTTGATGATTCGCCACCAGCGGGATGCTGTTGGGCTCGTCACTTTCGATGAGAAAATCTGCACCATCATGCCGGCACGTTCAATGTCCAGTTATTTGTCTGATATTTTACGGACGCTTGATCAGACACAAACCACGGAGGGGACAAATATTGCGAGTGCGCTGAACACGATTGCGGAGCGCATAAAGAGACGTGCACTGGTACTCATTTTTTCCGATTTTTTCGATGAAGATTTAGAAGCGGTGTTGCAAGGCTTGAAACATTTTCGCCACCGCAAACACGAAGTCGTGCTGTTTCACATGCTCGATGCCCAGGAAATCAATTTCGGTTTTACCGAGGACACACTCTTTATCGATATGGAATCTGACGAAAAACTGCGCACACAGCCAGTGCACATCAAACGCAGTTATCAGCAACTCTTCAATGAATTCCTTTCAACAATTAAGCAGTCGTGCCGCGATCAGAATATCGATTATGTGCCCATGTCCACCGATAAACCATTTGATTATGCCTTGATGAATTATTTACAGAAACGGCGACGAATCGGCGGGTAGTCGATTCAGTCTTTACTTTTTCTTCCATTTCGAATTTCCATTTATTATATTTTTTGATTCAAACAAGTAAGTCAAATCCCCGGTATACTCACACCATTTATTGCAGCAAGGGATAAAATTATTACTTAGCACTTTCTGAGGGTACTATGCAGAGGAAATCTACCATTTTTACTATGATATTTATACTCTTAGCTACAACCGTTTTTGCTGGTGAAGAAAAATACGAAGCCAACTGGCAATCTCTCGACAAGCGGGAAAATCCGGAATGGTTCCGCGATGCCAAGCTGGGAATATTCATTCACTGGGGTGTTTATGCAGTTCCTGCCTGGGGGCCGAAGGGCAGCTACAGCGAATGGTATTGGAACGGTTTACGGGATCCCGAAAGTGAGCGGGCAAAACGGTTGGAAAGAATCTATGGTGCCAATTTCAAATATCAGGACTTTGCCCCGATGTGGAAAGCGGAAGATTATGATCCGGACAAGTGGGCTAATCTCTTTCAACGCGCCGGAGCAAAATATGTTGTTCTGACTTCAAAACACCATGAAGGATTTTGTCTGTGGCCTAGCCAGGAAAGCTGGAATTGGAACAGCGTCGACATCGGGCCACACCGGGATTTGCTGGGCGATTTGACGGATGCCGTGCGCAAAACCGATGTGCGGATGGGATTTTATTATTCATTGTACGAATGGTTCAACCCGCTTTATAGAAGTGATCTTCCCCGTTATGTGGATGAACACATGCTACCGCAATTTAAGGATGTGGTTACGCGTTACAAACCGGATATTATTTTTGCTGACGGCGAATGGGATCACCCCAGTGCTGCCTGGAAGAGTGAGGAGTTTCTCGCCTGGCTGTTCAATGAATCACCAGCCCCAAAAGATATCGTGATCAACGACCGCTGGGGTGGCGATACCCGATTCCGACATGGCGGATATTATTCAACAGAATACAAAAATGTCAATAGTGGCATCGATGAAAATCTGGTAAAACGTGGCTGGGAAGAATGCCGCGGTCTCGGGCGCTCCTTTGGCTACAATGCAAATGAGGACATCGAGGATTATATCCGCCCGGAAAAATTAATCCACATGTTTATCGAAATCATTTCCAAAGGCGGCAATTTACTGCTCAATGTGGGACCCACCGCTTCCGGTCGCATTCCAGTCATTATGCAGGAACGCCTGCTGCAGTTGGGTGACTGGATAGGGCGCAATGAAGAAGCCGTTTACGGAACGCGAATTTATCGCACACACGAGGACGGGGACAACATTCGCTATACACGCAGTAAGGACGGGCGCTATGTCTACGCCTTTCTGCTGCAAAAGCCTGGAGCAACCATTAGACTAAATAACACCCTCGCCAATCCCGGCTCAGAAATCACATTTCTAGGTAGTGACCAAAAACTGAATTGGAAACGCGAAGGCGAACAGCTTGTCATTGATATTCCAATCGAACTTCGTCTTAATTTACCCGGTGATTTTGCCTGGGTTCTGCGCATTGAGCCGCTGCCATATGTTTTAAAACCTGAGATCAAAACAGACGCGAAGATCGCAATCGACAAACCGATGCGCGTTGAGTTCCAATGCGCTACACCGGATGCCGC
>JACKDF010000080.1 GCA_020633655.1 Deferribacteres bacterium | reverse complement strand
ATTGATCCGGACAAAATAGCTGTCATAGGCGGTTCTGCAGGGGGCCATCTATCGATGATGATTGGCTACACCGGGGATCACTCTGAATTCGACCACGATTGTTCAAAAGACTCTATCAGCAGTCGCGTGCAAGCTGTCGTCAATCTATACGGCCCCGTTGATTTAACCACAGAATATGCACACAACCATCCAACCACATTAGCATTTCTCAAGACGACTTACGCTGAAAATCCAGATATTTTTGAAAAAGCCTCACCGAAAACCTACATTTCAGACGATGATCCACCCACGCTCACCTTCCAGGGTGTAATCGATGAACTCGTTCCTGTCTCTCAGGCAGATTCACTGCACGTGTGGTTGCAACGCGCAGGTGTTGAAAGTGAATACCACCGTCTCGACGGATGGCCTCACACAATGGATCTGGCAAAACCGGTGAATGATTATTGCCAATACTACATGTTGAAATTTTTTGAAAAGCATGTACCCATTTCTACTCGAAAATAACCTTTTAAGCTTTTAAATTTTGGGGCCAAACCATGGTTCGACATTTAAAGAGTATTAGCCTTTTGCTACAAACATTTTTACTGGCCACTCTCCTTCATGCACAAGACTCACCAGAAAAATTGGCAATTATTTCGGTGGAGCGGATTTGGGATCGGGCGCAGCATAGCGCTTTTACCAGTCTGGCTTATTTTAACAACCGTTTCTTTTGCACGTTTCGCGAAGGGACAGACCACACGCCCGGAATCAATGGCACCATTCGCATCATCTCCTCTGCCGATGGGCAAAACTGGACATCCGTGGCGCTGCTCGATAAAAAGGACATGGACTTGAGGGATCCTATGCTTTCCGTCACACCGGATAACCGGCTCATGCTGAACTGTGGTGGTTCTCGATATGTTGGCAAAGAACGTCTGGGCATGCAGCCCTATTTCAGTTTTTCCGATCACGAAGGACGTAATTTTTCACCGGTAAAAGAAATCGAATTCAATGCCAATCTCACCACTGGCGCAGATTGGCTCTGGCGTTCAACATGGCATAAAGGTAGTGCTTACGCAGCCGTTTATCAACCAGGCAAACAGGAATTGCAGTTGGTAAAAACCACCGATGGCATGCATTACGACTACCTCACACAACTCCAGATACCCGGCTTTCCCAATGAAACGACACTGCGGTTTACAAGAAACGACGAAATGATCGCCCTTGTCCGAAGGGATTCCAGGCAACCCACGGGATTTATCGGATCCAGCCGGCCACCCTACAAAACATGGGAATGGCATGAATTGGACATTCGACTCGGGGGACCGGATTTACTCATTTTGAAAAATGGTGCAATGCTCTGTGGTACCCGCGAATACCGTTCAGACTCGGGCACAAAAATGATGCTTGGAAAAATCACGCGGGATGGTGCGTTTACCAAATTTCTTAACCTGCCAAGCGCTGGGGATTGTAGTTATCCGGGACTTTTACTGCATGACGGCATTTTGTATGTTTCCTACTATGCATCCCACGAAGAGAAAACCGCCATTTACTTCGCTCGCATTCGCATGGACTACGTGCAAAACTGGCTCGATATGGAAATGCTTCCTGCCCCGCAGATCAAAAACAGTTCGGCAGGCAATATCAACCTGAGCTGTGATGCTCCCAAAGCAGAAATTCACTACACCCTCGATGGCAGTATACCGGATTTTGAAAATGGAACACCCTACACCAAACCAATTCAGGTTTCACGTACGACGACATTGCGGGCAATCGCTTTACAGGAAGGAAAGCTGCCCAGCAGAATTTTCTCCACAGAAGTCGGAACAGATATTTATCAAGAAGCGCAAACCCTCGTCAACACACCAAAGCCAGGTCTTGCGTACTCCTACCACGAAACAGCGGTCAGATCAGTTGATTATATCGATGAAACATCCGTCACCGAACAAGGCGTGGCTCCGGAAATATCCCTCATGAAAAGACATAGGAATGATGATTTTGCCTTTGTTTTCAAAGGTTATATTAACGTACCGCAAGAGGGCTTATACGAATTCTTTTTAAACTCCAATGATGGCAGCGTTCTCTCTTTAAACAACACAGTTCTCATCGATAATGATGGGCCGCATGGTCCCATAGAACGATCAACAAAGACAAGTTTGCGCAAGGGATACCATAAATTTGAGCTTAAATATTTTCAAATGGGTGGTGGTAAGGAATTGACGCTTCAATGGCAGGGCCCGGATATGCTTAGAACCGATATTCCGGCTTCCGCTTTTTTTCATTAATTCAAGATTAGGAAATATCACCGGCAATCTAAATCGATTGAATTAC